>NZ_JBNNUK010000005.1:187518-221309 GCF_050279675.1 Viridibacillus sp. NPDC093762
AGAAAAATGATTTGATCTACTCAGGACTTGATTTAACTCATTCAGAAGATGATTTGACCTACTCGAAGTAGCATTTAACCTACTGGAGAGTATAGAAAAATGATTTGATCAACTCAGCACTTGATTTAACTCATTCAGAAGATGATTTGACCTACTCGAAGCAGCATTTAACCTACTGGAGAGTATAGGGAAATGATTTGATCAACTCAGCACTTGATTTAACTCATTCAGAGGGTGTTTTAACCTACTCAAGGAAACATTTAACCTATTCGAACATATATAGAAGCAAGTTTTAACCAAATAAGTACTACATGTGAATAAAGATTGAATTAAATATTCTCTGGGGGAATAACTATGGATTTTGCAAAAATATTAAAAGAGTTTCCAATAATAGAAACGCAAAAAATTCGTTTAAGAAAATTAAGATTGGAAGATGCACCTGCGTTATTAAAATATTATTCCAATGAAAATGTATATCGAAATCTTGATTGGAATGGGCCAGAAACTTTAGAAAGAAGTTATGAAGTTATTAAACTATGGAACAAAGGCTATGATGCAGGTTGGATTATTCGTTTTGCAATTGCAGACAAAGTCACAGATGAAATTATTGGAACGATATTTTTAAGTGAATTTGAAGGGAAAAGGGCTGAAATTGGCTATGAACTATCAGAACAATATTGGCGTCGTGGAGTAATGTCCGAAGCAGTGCATGAGGTTTTATCAATAGGATTTAACTATTTAGGCTTAGTAAGAATCCAGGCAATTGTTAGTGATGAAAATATAGCTTCAAAGGTATTATTAAAAAAATTTAACTTCCAAGAAGAAGGTTATTTAAGAAAGTTTGAATGCCATAGTGTTACTGGAGAATGTAAAGATATGTGGTTTTATAGTTTGTTAAATTCAGAGTTTCAAAAATGAGAGATGATTTTTTATATAGTATAAATCTCATTCTATTTAGACTGAATTTATGACGAAAAGACTTGAAAAAAGAGTTAGGAGTTGTGATATTAATGTTAGAAAAAATTACTGATAGAATTTTCTATATGAAAAATAGTGATGAAACAGATAGGCCAGTGTTAGGTCTTGTGATAGGTGACGATTATTGTTTAATAGTTGATGCAGGAAATTCACCCAAACATGCAAACGAATTTAAAATAGAAATAGACAAAATGGGCTTGCCACCGATGAAATTTTTAGTTTTAACTCATCATCACTGGGATCATACTTTTGGTTTAAAAGAATGGAGTTTGATTTCAATTGCAAATAACAAAACAAGCAATTATTTGAATATGTATCGAGAGACTAAATATGATGATAAATCATTAGAAATAGCAAAAGCTAAGGGTGTTTTTAATGATTTTTCAATAAAATGTATAAAGTCAGAGATTACTGATAGAGTGAATTTTTTACCTGAAAATGTGAATCTATCTTTTGATGGTGAAATGAAAATTGATTTAGGTGGGGTTACATGTGAGATACGCCAAATTGTAAGTCCGCATACGGACGATTCAACAATTTTATATATTCCTGAAGAGAAGACTCTATTTTTAGGTGACTGTATTTATGGACGAACAATACAGGGAAGTAACCATTTCGATGCTAATTTACTATTTCCGATGATACAAATTATTGAAGAGTATGATGCTGAATACTATGTATGCTCACATGAGTCAGTTTGCAGTAGAGAAGAAATAGTATCTTATTGGGAGCAATTAAATATTAGTTATGCTATCGCTGATAATTGTTCAAGCTTAGAAGAGGGAGTAATAGCATACAAAAAGCAGTTTGATATTGAACCTTCAAATGATATGGTCTTTTTCATGAAAAGCTTCGGACTTAGATAAATCCATGTTTTCATTTACCTTTTTGCAAAACGTTTTTTTACTAACGTTTATATAGATAATATAATCATGTTTTAAAATTTTGAATCTCTCATAATATTTCTGTATTTGACTTTGAAGGGTTTTATTGGCAATAATTAACTGTGTATTTCTAACTAATGAAGTATTCAATAACTCATTGAAAAACTGCAATTACTAGAATAGAATATTTCCGATTTTAAAATATAGAAAGGTAGTGTATTCTCATTGATTTTACAAAATGAACTTGATCTTATAGAAGCGATAAAAAAGATACATAGATGATGGGGATTTTACAAACTATCGAACAGTTGAGTTTGCTAGACTGTTCGATAGTTTGTGCGGAGTAAAGCCTAGGATCTGCTACATGACTATGAAAAAAAACGACAATAGCAGATATTGATGTCATATACTTCAATGCTGAAGAGGTGGATGAACAAATAGAAAAGAGACTTGAGCAGCAATTACTGAATTGAACTACTTTATGGGAACTAATATTTTATTTACGATTCCCATATCATACCGGTTCGAGCATTAGTAAAGAGTTTTCATACTATATATAAAAATAAAAGTCAGATTAATAAAGCAGGTATAGGAGGTTCTAAAATGAATAAAGAAGCACAAATTTATTGGAACGAGTATTGGGGAGAACAGAATAAGCCAACATCAGTAAGTACTTGGAAGTTCGGTGATACGACAGATAGGCTAGCCGAACAAGTAGTTAGTGGAGAGAAAACAGCAACCTGTTCTGGTCATGCTTTCTATGAGTTGAAAAACATGCCGTTACCTATGATTAATGATTATGGGGTTATTTTGAATAGTGAAGAGCAACCTGTTGCAATTGTCAAAACAGTTGAAGTTTCAATAGTACCTATGAATGAGGTAACGGAAGAATTTGCAATTGCAGAAGGTGATGGTACATATGAGAAATGGAAAGATATACATGTGAAATTTTTCAGTTCAGAATTACAAAAATACGGTTTAACATTTACAGAGGATATTCTTCTTGTATGTGAGAGATTCAAACTTATTGATATTAAATAGGTTGTAATATGACATTTTAAAAAGGAGACCCAATGACAGCTATATTTACTTTGACTTCTGGAGCGGTAGTATTCAATAGTGAAAATAAAATTCTATTAAAAAAAGATCCTAACAGAGGATGGGAATTACCTGGGGGGCAAGTGGAACAGAATGAAATGATTAATGAGACTGTGATAAGAGAGGTTAAAGAAGAGACGGGTATAGATATCAAATTAATAAAGTTTTGTGGAATATCTCAAGAGATGGATAGTGGAATATGTAATTTTTGGTGGTTAGGAACTGCAATGAATTCTAAAATTCAGACAAGTTCAGAAAGTTTATCGGTTGGATTTTATGATGTTAAAGATGCTCTTTTACTAATGAAAAACGAAGATTTTAAAAAAGAGCTTATATATTGCTTGGAAAATGAGGGAGAGCCGTTCTTTTTATCTTTATAAAATAAAAATGGTTACTTTCAAAAAGGAGCACTTTTAAATGTCCACATTTACGTTAGAAAAAGCAACAATGAATGATGCAAAGACTTTAACTGGAATTATGAAGAAAACTTTTGATGAAGAAGCAAAAAAGTGGTTGTCAGAAGAGGAAGCCTATACAGATTATAATATTCAACCTCCAGGATATGCATCTATAGAAATGAACAAATATATGATTAAAGAGTTGAATTATTATAAGGTGATTTTAGATGAAATCATTGTTGGAGGTATCATTGTTACAGTATCGGGGAGATCTTTTGGGAGAATTGACCGTATATTCATAGACCCTATTTATCAAGGTAAAGGATTCGGTTCTAGAGCGATAAGTTTAGTGGAAAAAGAGTTTTGTGATGTAAGGAAATGGGAACTAGAAACGTCTAGCAGGCAAATCAATAATCATTACTTTTACGAAAAGATGGAGTATGAAAAAGACTTCGAAACGAAAGATGAATATTATTATACAAAGCAAATAGAAACATCTATCGATGAAGAAAATCTAGTTGAAAATAAAGAACTTTCAAGAATACAGTACGACAATTGTGATATGAATAAAGCCGAATATCATCAAGTAAATTTGAAAGGCAGTTCATTTAGTAATAGTAATTTGATGAATAGCTATATTAGCAATTGCAACCTCAGCCATTCTAAGTTTCAAAATATAAATTTTAGAAATTCACTTATTGCGGATTTAAATCTTGCAAATAGCGAAATCCTTTTGGCATCTTTAGGAGGAGTTCATTTTAAAGACACAGATCTTGGAAATGAAAATAATCCTATATTATTTGAGAGATGTGATTTGAAAGGTAGCCAATTAAGTCATTGCAATCTCAAAGATGTAGAAATACAGAATAGCGTTATTACAGGCATGAAAATAGATAACATCCCAGTCGAAAAACTGCTCGAAGCTTATTATCAAGTGAATACAAAGTAAGTACCAAATGGTATTAATGAATATAAAATGAACATTTTTTAACTAATTCACATACAATGCAAAATGTGTTTTTCATAGGTGTTCGAAGTGATTTGAATTTAATACCTATTTGTAAATACACACTTTTGTGTAAATAATTGAATTAACTCAAATCAATACTCAATTTTCAGAAGAAATGCTTTCAGTATATGATAAGCTTAATCTAACTAATGTAAAAGAATGGGGAAGTAAAAAATCACACCAAGTTCCATTGCATTAGACTTGTATTGAGACATTTGAATGTATATCTGAAAGGATTTGATCATGATGTTGTCACAAAAACTATTCGTAGCAACTTTAACTGCCATGTTCACTTTTTATATTCTTCCGGTTTTTTTTATTGAAGAAAATGCTAATAACTATTTCATCATTGGATTTGTTGTCAGTTCAGTAACAATTCCATTCATTTTCACATTTGGATTACTTTCCTCGAAACTTATTGGAAATTTTTGTCGTAAATTTCATCTAAATAAAATCATTAGTTTTTTGCTTCACATTGTTAGTGGAGTAATATGTTTAATGATTTTTGCAGTTTATAATTTTATAACAGGTGGTTCACCGGAAGGATACATTCAAACGGGATTAATGATTGCATTGTTATGTGTAACAGTTTTCTTTTGTATTGAGTTTATCATACAGAAAATATCAAAAAGAGCGCATTCACTATAATATACTTATATACATAAAATAGAAAAATATGATGTTACTAGCAAAGGCAGGGTTATTAAAAGGAAAAAAATACACAGTTGCATTGCTGGAAGAACATAGAGCGCAATGTGGATTATTTGATGATGCGAACTATGTAGCAGATCTAGTCGTTCAAGATGGCAATGTAATAACAGCTTGCGGTTCTGGTTTTATTCAGTGGGGAGCACTATTTGGTAGGGCGGTAAAAGTTGAATTTGAAGAGGCATGGTATAGAGATTAAATCATTATTTCTATAAAGTATCTTTACTTGAATTATTCAAATGCTAAGGGGGCTAATTAATGACAACAAAAATTCTTTTCGCTTCAAATAAATTAGGTGATATTACGAATGAGCAATTACAACAAATGCTTAATCAACACAATTTCGGTAAACTTATTTCCTCGAAAAAAACTGATAATGGTGCAATGGGTCAGACAATGTTTGTTCATTCTTCTAAAGGTGAGTTTGTTTTGAAAGGCAATCCACTATTTCCCGGGCAATTTGAAGAGGAACAATTTTTTGTGGATAATATATCGAAATGTATTGATGTACCTGTTCCCACACCGTATTTCATAGGTACAACTAATTCGTTATTTGGTTGGAGTTATGCTATGATGCCACGACTAAAAGGGAAGCATTTGAACGATATAGAAGTAGCTGATAATTTGATGAGTGAAGATAAAAAACAAATTGCAGAAAGTATGGCGAAAACTCTATTGCAAATGCATAGTTGGAGAGTAGATGTATGCGGAGAGTTTAATCCTAATACTAATAGCTTAAAAGAATTCGAAGAGGGTTATACAGGGTGGCTATATAATAGAATTAGTTATTGGATAGAAGATGCCAAAAAGTATTCCGAAATAACACTAGGTGATATGAAATGGGTTGAAAATGTTTTACAACAAGCTCTTGATGCTTTTAATCATTTTAATACACCAACATTTGTTATGGGTGATTTTAAGCCAGGTAATTTTTTGATTCTGCATGAAGGGCAAGATTGGAAAATAAGTGGAGTATTCGATTTTACCAATGCCTATTTTGGTGACCCCTTAGCTGATTTGATCAAAATGTTAACAATGTACATAGATCATGACGAATTAGATGTGGCGAAGCATTTTTTAAAGATATATATGATTAGTACTGATAAAAAAGAGCACATCATAAAACGTTTAAAAGTACATATGCTTATGCAAAGAACATTAGATTGGGGCTGCGCAAAGGCTATCGGTGCGGTTACTTGGGATGCGAATATGTCATTTTCTGTATGGGTAGAACGTTATTTGAAAACGATGGAGGAAATTGTTAGGGAGATTGCTTAATGAGAGTTAATACAATCAGGATATTACCAGTTTCTTTTCATTGTTAGGAAGAATGCTAAAAAAATTTGCGAAGAAACTTACTTGATCTCTAAAAAATACATTAGCACTAACAAAAAAATACATTCCGTTGCTTATATTGCAGGCAATTCAATAAGAATAAGTTATAATTTATTTTTTATAATACTGTTTTAGGAAGTGGTCAAAATTCTTTATGCAATTGCATTGTTCATACTTGCAGGTATAGCTGAAATTGGTGGAGGTTATTTGATTTGGTTATGGTTAAGAGAAGGTAAACCATATTATTGGGGAATAGGTGGAGGAATAGCCTTAGCCTTATATGGTATTATTGCTACATTTCAATCGTTTCCATCATTCGGTAGAGTTTATGCTGCCTACGGTGGAGTATTTATCGTTCTTTCTGTACTGTGGGGATGGGGAATTGATAAAAAAGCACCTGATTTGTACGATTGGGTAGGTGCAGGAATATGCTTAGTTGGTGTAGCGGTAATGTTATTAGCACCACGTCAATAATAAATAGTAAGTAACTGTACATAGCTATTCAAGTATTGGAGGCATTATTTTAATAAAAAGGAAAGGGTGTTACATATTAGTCAGATAAAATATGTAATGCCCTTTTATTTATCCTTTTTAAAATTAGGGTTGGATAATTTAAAGTCTAAATGTCTTTTTGTATAGCTTTTTTATCAAAACTTAATTCGAAACTTTTTGGCATCAGCAACTTTTACTTCATTTTCATCAAACACATCACTTGTTGTAATTTCAATCCATTCTAAGTTTGTTTTTGCATCAACTATGAAGCCCAAATTGCCTTTCTTAGATGCACTGCCTTCAATTTCTTCATTTAAGTTTTCTAAGTAAATGTCTTGATCCCAAGTAATTTTCTGACCAGTATTTGTTTCAATCATAGCGATTGGTGCGAAGCTTACTTTATCGTTTGAATTGTTATTTATCTCTACAAAAAGCTTCACAAATTCAAATTCCTCTTCATGGGTAAGGGCGTGGAAATAGTCGGTAAGACTATAATCAGGGAATAGATGAATTAGCTTTGTGTCTTTCACTGTTAATTTGATATCTCCGACAGTGATTGTTTGTTCTTCTAAGTTGATTTTCTGTAATGTTGCTTCACCTTTTGCATCTTTGATGGATTGTCCGATAGTGAGTAATTTACGGTCATCAGGTACTTGTGGATTTGCTCCATACCCATCGAGGTAATTGCTTTCTATTTCTTGAGCCAAAGCAGGGGAGCTAGTACTGAAATCTTTGTCAGAGCAGCCAAATAATAAGGATGATAAAAGTAAAAAGCCGAGTGATTTTTTCATTTTCAAACCTCCACTTATATAGAAGAAAGGGCTAACGGTAGGAGTGTCAGCCCTTTCTCAAAATTATGTTATTTATCTTTGATGACTGTTTTGTTTTTCTTTTTATCTTGCTCTAAAATGTTGAAGATAATTTTAGCGTTGTCTGTATTGTCAATTTGTCCTGCAAATTTGCTTGATGATGGACCGTATGCGTAAACAGGAACATCTTCACCAGTATGACCACCAGTTGTCCAGCCAGTGTTTGAACGCGTATCGAAGATTTTCTCGATGGCATTGTCGATATCAATTTCTTTTTTAGCTGTTGCATCTTTTACCGATTGAATTTCTTCAGCTGTCAAATCAAGCTTAATATATTGTTTTAAAGTTTGTTCAACATCGGCACCATTGGCAATTTGGTTTGCCATGAAATCTGGTGTGCGTTTAGCAGCTTTGATTGGAGTGGCAAACCAGTTGTAATCGCCATTTGCACCAATTGTGAAACCACCAGTTGAGTGGTCAGCTGTTGCAACGACTAATGTATGCTTGTCTTTTTTAGCAAAGTCTATCGCGGCTTTAAATGCTTTTTCGAAATCTTCCATTTCACTCATTGCTCCAACGATGTCGTTATCATGACCTGCCCAATCGATTTGGCTACCCTCAACCATTAAGAAAAACCCATTTTTGTTTTGTTTTAAGCTAGAGATGGCAGAGTTCGTCATATCTGCTAGGGAAGGTGTCTCAGCTTTGCGGTCAATCATTTTATCCATTCCACCAGTTGCGAATAAGCCAAGAACCTGTTTATTTTTATTCTTTTGTAAATCTTTTTTCGTTGTCACATAGTTAAAGCCATCTTTTTTAAATTCTTTCACAAGGTCACGGTCCTCGCGGATAAATAGTGATGATCCGCCACCTAGCAGAACATCGACTTTGTGCTTGCCGTTAATGAGTTCATCGTAATAGTCATCTGCAATGCCGTTCATGTTTTTTCGACTTGGATCATGAGCTCCGAATGCTGCTGGTGTTGCATGAGTAATTTCTGAAGTTGCTACAAGTCCAGTTGCTTTGCCCATTTCTTTTGCAGATTCTAAGACCGTCTTCACTTCTGATTCATCATTATCTACTGCAATAGCATTGTTGTATGTTTTAATACCTGCTGACATTGCAGTTGCAGCAGATGCAGAGTCCGTTACGTTTTCTTTTGTGTCTTCTGGATAAGTCATTTGTTGCCCAACAAGATATTTATCAAATACTGTAGGGCTGACAAATTTTGAGTTCGGGCTGTTTTTTAAGTAGCGATAGGCTGAAGTGTAAGAAACACCCATGCCATCTCCAATAAGGAAGATAATATTTTTAATTTCGGGTTCTTTTGGTGCTGCGGATTTTGCTTGCGCCTCAGAAAAAGGTACTCCTAGGCTACTAATCGCCAGAGTAGATACAGCAGCAAACGCAAGTAATTTCTTTTTGAAATTCTTGTTCATCAATATAATTCCTCCTAAATATGGTATATCTAAAATATACAGGAACAGTTTTATGGAAGTGTTATCGCCATGTAATAGATATGTAAATTATTTGTAATGAAGAGATTAACTATCATCGCAAAACTGTTAAATTATTTTTTTATAGTATGTTCAAAATCGGGTAATTTATTTTTATAAATACAATTGTAATATTCAGTGCAACATCTATTAGGTAAAAAGAATATCTGAAGGTTTTTTTACTCTTGAAAAGAGTTGATTTTTTTAAAATCTAATTGAAAAATTTTCAGCGTTTTTATTCTGAGAATCAACGCATAATAAAGAATTTAATTGTTAGTTCTGTAGTTGGTGTGGCAATAGCTGGCGGATTACATTATACTTTGGCTGTGAATCACAAGCTCCTCACTGTGGAATGTAGTTTCACT
This sequence comes from Viridibacillus sp. NPDC093762, assembly GCF_050279675.1. Lineage (NCBI taxonomy): Bacteria > Bacillati > Bacillota > Bacilli > Caryophanales > Caryophanaceae > Viridibacillus > Viridibacillus sp. NPDC093762. The sequence goes on from NZ_JBNNUK010000005.1 coordinate 197,091, forward strand.
TCTAATTGGTTCTATTGTAACAGCGTTAATGGTGGGATTCTGGAAAAAAACAATTGAAGAAAAAATGTAAATTATAATAGGGCGGTCTTATTTTGTGAAACGCTCAAATTAAAAAAAATTAAATAACTAGTAATTCCAAATTAGAGTTATGTTGTATAATTAAGGGAGTTGATGGTGTGGTCCGAGGGAGAATATTTGATGCAATTTAGAATTGGAGGTTGATGACAATGGAAGTGTTGATAAATACTGAAAGACTATTAATTAGGAATTTTAAGGAGGAAGATTGGTTAAGTTTATATGCGTATACATCTAACCCAAATGTAATGGAGTATATGCCGTCAGGTGTGTTAAATGAAGATGAAGCAAAGCAGTTAGTAAATAATAATTTACACGATAAAGCTGAGAAATTTGCAATTTTGTTAAAAGACGAAAATGTTCTGATAGGTCATATTGAATTTTTTAAATACTTTGGTGAACATACTTATGAAATAGGTTGGGTGTTTAATCCGGACTATTGTAATAAGGGTTTTGCTACTGAAGCGGCCAAAGCATTTGTAGACTATGGATTTATAGATTTAAAGTTACATAGAATAATTGCCACTTGTCAGCCCGAGAATATTCCATCTTATCGAGTTATGGAGAAAATAGGTATGAGAAGAGAAGGGTACTTCAAAAAATGTATACCTCATGGAGATACATGGTGGGATGAATATTACTATGCTGTGTTAAGAGAAGAATATTTGAAATAAAAAATAGTAGATAGTTTAAATGTAAATTACTTTTCAAATTTAATGTACTAATGGAGGCAGATTAAAATGGACTGTTTAGGATGTAGTTTAGCTAATAAAAATGATCAAGTTCATGTTGTTTTCGAGGATGATTACGTATGTTGTTTCTTAGACCATGACCCATACAACGAAGGCCACGTTTTAATATTGCCTAAACAGCATATATATGATGTTGAAGAACTTGATGAAAATATCGCTAATGCAATAATGAGGGCATCTATGCTTCTATCTAAAGCAATAAAAAGACTGTTTAACCCTGATGGTATTACCATTTGCCAAAACGGTGGCATTTTCAATGAATTAACTCATTATCATATGCACGTTGTACCTAGATACAAAGATCAGTCATTCGCCACTTTCTATTCAGGTGAGGATAATTATATAGAAGAAGATATTAATTTAATGGAGACAAAAAGAAAACTAATCGATGCCGTTAATGAAATAATTAACTAAACAGTAGTGAATGTAAAAGGAACTTCCGGTCACGTGGAGTTCCTTTATTTTTTTATAAAAACATTTTACAAAGCTTGATGAAAGAGTAAATGACTCATTTGGCACAAAAAAGCTACTCAAGCATAGACTAGTGTACGGTGTAGAAAGCGTGTATGAATTCCCAACGTTACATACTAAAAATCGGATTAGCAGCATTTTTTCACAATTCTAATATCAATTAAGTAATTAAAGTAATATTGGTCATTTGTGAAAGGAATAGTTCTGCATTAGCCGTTTTTTACACTGTTATATATAAGGTAAAAGAAAGAGGCAAAATACATTTTCAAAGAAGATGTTTGCTCAATTTTTGTGAAGGCGCCGTAATATAATAATAAATTTTCTGGAAAGGATGAAAAGATGAATTTCATAAAGCAAATTGTGAGTTCGGCGTTTATAGGATTCGTCTTATTTTATTTAGCGTATGTTATAGATATGGGCAGCTTTAAAATGGAAAGTGAATTTGTCATGGTAGCTGCTATTATAAGTATTGTATTTTTAATCTTATTTATATTAGATGGAATAGTGTTCACCGATGAGACTAGTAGAATCATTCCGTATCAAACTGTATTTGGAAGCGTTTTATTTTTCCCGATTTATATGAACATCATGGATAATTTAGTGGAGTATGATGCAAATTATGCTGTTCGTTTTATTATCAGTATGAGTGCTGTATTTTTCATCAGCATTGTAGTTGTCTCGTTGTCAATTCGGCATCACTATAATAAGAAGAAATTTATTGGTTAGAGAAAATACAGTAGTTATGAAAAGTTTAATGTCATAAAAAAGAACTACCACTTCAAACTTGAAGAAGCAGTTCTTTTTTTGTTTGTTTATTACCTATCATTAATTTTAGTTATAAAAAAGTTCATAGTTGTTGAGCTTTTCTATATCAATCAGTAATATCTAGAAATCTTACGAATATTAATGGAAAGAGGTAGTAGACAAGTTTAAGGAATTTGAAACTTAATCTAGAAGGAGATGAACAGGATGAAATATATACTAGGCTTAATTTTGATCGTTTTTCCAGGTATCTATGGATACTTAGCTCATCAATCAATGATTCCATTTTATCCTCTGATCGCGCAAATTGTTTTTTTCGTATATTGGTTATGGGTTGGTTACATAATCGGGCGATTTAGTAAAAGCTCTATGAAAGGTTTGATTTTGGGGAATAGTGTATGGCTGATTTCGTTAGTATTATTCATCTGGCAATTTGTCCTAACAGACGAAGTAGGCAGATTTGGAAACGTCGCTGCCATCCCACAGTACTATATTCTTCCGTTTGTTTGGTTAGCAAGCAAATTAGCAGGACTATTAACTATGATAGATGGTTCAACAATTATCATTCTTACTTTTATTTGTATGTTAATTGTATTTGTCTCAGGATTTAGACTTGGGAAAAAATGATGTTCGTTTACTTATTGGTTTTACACATTTAATTGACTCCTAATAATTTACTTTCTAATTAGAATATTAATTATGAACTACTGAATATGTAGTACTACATTTATTCGTACAGAACAACTTTCACATGGATTAGACTATCAAAAGGAGAGTCAAATGAATAAAATCAAGGGGCTATTCAAACATAAAACAACTTGGTTCTTTGTTATCCTTATTGTATTTATATATGTAAACAATAGTTCATTGTTTGCTAAACGGGGAGAGGGAGCACCACTACTTCTTGCGCATAGAGAACTTGCGCAAACTTTTTCGATGGAAGCCATAGAAAATGATACTTGTACAGCAGAGCGTATTAAAGAACCAGAATATCCTTTTTGGGAAAATACAATTCCCTCAATAGAAGCTGCAATTAAAGCTGGAGCAGATTTAGTGGAGTTTGATGTGCAACCTACGAAAGATCATAATTTTGTGATCTTCCATGATTGGACACTTGATTGTCGGACAAATGGACAAGGTGTGACAAGAGATTATACAACTAGTGAACTACAGGCATTAGACATCGGATACGGTTATACGGCAGATGATGGAAAAACATTTCCTTTCCGAGGAAAAGGAATAGATCTAATGCCAACACTTGATGAAGTATTGAATAACTTTCCAAAGACTTCTTTCCTGATTCACATCAAAAGTGATGATGAAAATGAAGGAATACGATTGGCAAATTATCTAGAAAAACTGCCAGAGAGTCGCCTCGAACAATTAACTGTGTATGGCGGCGATCAACCAATTGCTGTGCTAAGAGACCGTTTATCAAATTTACGAACAATGTCAAAAGCTACATTAAAAAAGGACCTTTTAATGTATATGGCTATAGGGTGGACAGGTTATTTACCTGCAAGCCTTAAGCACGGTCAATTACATATTCCAGAAAAAGTGGCACCGTGGCTTTGGGGCTGGCCAAATCGTTTTCTAAACCGAATGGATAATGGAGATACACGAGTCATTTTTGTTGGAGGCAATGGATCAGGCTTTTCAAGTGGCTTTGATACGCCAGCAGATATCAAACGTCTACCTGAAGATTATTCAGGAGGTATTTGGACAAATCGGATTGATAAGATTGCACCTATATATAATAAGTAGAGCCTAGTAAGTAAAAAAAAAGCTGGTTTCCATAGACGATGGGACACAGGTTTGTTTTTTAGTTTAAAATTACTATTTTTGAACACCATTCCATTAGCGAATGGTGTTTTTTTGTCAGTGATTTTTTAAATTTAGAAGGAAAAGAATAGAAATTAATAGAATAGAGTTAGAGAGTAGAAAAAATGTGTTGAGAATGCATAGTTTTTTCTTAATTATAAAAGATAAATATCAGTTTGGATTGTATAGGACAGAGGTGAGCGAATTGAAAGTAACGGAAGAAATGAAGCAAGGAATACAAGCAGTATTAATTCATGATCCATTATTTACGATCGTACGTGATACACCTATGGAAGAGGTATTATACAGCGATTCTTATTTAGCAGAAATAATTGAAAAGAAGTTCTATTCAATTGCGGAAGTCGCTGGGTGGTTTGGCATTTCAGATGCAAAGCTACGATACTATATCAAACCATTTAAGGAATATATTTTTCTCGACCAAGAAGTGACCCCCTCAGTGCAAGCTGTAATACGTTTATCTTTCTTAGCTATATTAAAGCTGAGAATGATTATGTTGTTAAAAGATGAGTATCGGGTGAAAGGATTAAAAGAACTTTTAGGCATTGATGATGGAGGCCGTGTAAATCCACGCCCTTATTTTGCAGAAGAAACAGCAGTCACAGTTCCAGACCATTTAGGTGAGAAAGTAGATATTCTTAGTAACGTACTAAATCAAATGCTTCAAACGGGCTTATTTGAATTCAACAAGAAGGATGATTCAGAAACTCAAATAGTAGTGAATGAAGATTTCTTCAAGCAAAGATTAGTTGCTCTTCCTAATGAATCGAATGAACAGATAGAAGAGATAAAAGTTCAAACAGAGAAGTTAATAAAGGACAATGAGATTTTAAAAGATCAACTTCAAGACATTACTTCTCAGAAAGTGAAGGATATTGCTGTGAAGTTAAGAGAACGCCATATTGAGAACGTAGTCGTTTCAGAATTACGCGCTGAAGCATTAGGTCAGTTTGAAAGTCAAAATAAAATTGGGCTATTCAAAAAACTCTTCTATTCTTCAGCAATTGAAAAAGAGAAAGAACATTTTGTCTCTAATTATTTGAAAGTACATTTGTATGAAAGATTAGAATTGGAGCTAGCCGATTATTACCAGGCCAATCAGCTTCAAAAATAGTAGAAAGCGTTGGTGGGAGATGAAGTTGAAAAATAAAATCAGTAGACATAAGAAATGGGCACAATGAAATGTATCAAACTTCATAGCCAATACAAAAGGTTTGGAATCTGTATTATACAGGATTCAATCCTTTTGTTTGCGACCGAATATAAATGGAGTGATAAGTTTATTAAAATGCCAATAAAGTGATATATAGTAGGTAATCTATTCATTAAGTACCGAAGGAAAGGATTAAATAGAATGCTAATACTAAGTGATACAGATTATAATAAAGCGATAAATGTAATAGAAAGAAACTTTAAAACTGTTCCGACTTTTGTCTATTCCATAATAAATAATTATATTAATGGAATTATTTATGTAGACTCAAAAAATGTTGAGACAGTGCTCATTGGAACAGAATCCGGTATTTATTTCATTGCTGGAGAAGAAGAAAATCATAAGTTTAATGATTTTCTTTTTGACTTGTATTGTAAGAGAAAAAGTAAGGGACTACGATTTACTTTATTTTCTGCATCCGAAAACTGGGATTGCGTCATTAACGCACTATTTGATGACAACTTGAAGCAGGGAGGGAGGTATTCTTTTACGTATGACCCTCAGAAACAATTTCAAGATGAGAGTCCACTTGTCAGTGAATATTCTATAAGTAGAATAAATGAAGAGTTAATTACTAGTAGCTCTGAATATAATGAGGATTACTATAAAGATTATTGGGGATCTGTATCAAACTTTATTGAGAAGGGTTTCGGTTATTGTATTTTACATAAAGGGAAAGTGGTCAGTGAATGTACTTCGATTTTTTCATCACATCAATTCTCAGAAGTGGATATTGAAACACATGCAGATTATAGGGGAAAAGGATTAGCCTCTATTAATGCAAAAGCATTTATAAATCACTGTTTAGAAAATAATATTATGCCTCGCTGGGATTGTGAAATATTAAATAATGCATCTATAAAATTAGCTGAAAAATTAGGGTTCGGAAAACCTATTAAATATTCAATATTTATTAAAAATAGCTAAATGTATATCAGAAAACATTAATTTAATAGGGGGAAATTGGCATAAACAGATACCAAAATTCATAGCCAATATTAAATGTTTGGATCTTGTATTGCACAGGATTCAATCCTTTTGTTTGTGACTGTATCTATTTTTATAGGTTTTTTCAAAAGAATCTTTCTTCTTAAAGTTTTAAAAAAATGTAAACACATGACAGCATAACGATAATCACATTGATATCTTGTTCATTAATGCGTTCCCAAGTAATGTAACACTAATGATAACTACTCGATCGGTTCTTTGACGATCACTCCATTTCTTCCCGTTTTAAGTGTTATTTTGTACATCTAACTAAAAAAACATCTACCTTCACATGAAAGATTACCTGGGTTTCTTCATTATTTTTATTCAGTAGGGGATCACAAAAAAATCGCATTTCTGCCGATACTACAGCATCAGCTAAATCACGAAGTCTTGGTGCAAAATGGAATCCTAATATATGACTTAAACCAAAACTTGATCGGTATAAAGCTGGGTATCAGTGTAATGCTCCCCAATATTCAATTCTGTTTCATGATGAAGCGATCTATCGATGACACTATGTAGCAAAATCAGCCAGACTATAAACTTTTCCCCTTATTCCAACACCTTATAACATCATAAAAACGATTTACGTAAATAATGGACATAATTTCATGCAACAAATATATACTATATTTTAAATAGCCAATTCGTATTAGCGTTTCCGTATTGAATATATTTAAGAGATAAACTAAAAGGGGACAATATAAATTGACTAAAAAGAAAATAATTAATTTATTGATTGGATTTTTTCTCTGTCTTAGTGGTTGGCATTCCGTTAAATCATCTCAACAAAGGAGTATAGAAAAAGACTATTATAACTTAGGTTACAAATCTGTTTCAGATGCAAAACAGGAAGCCGAATCTTATTATAAAACAAACTTAGATTTACCAATAAAATTACCACCATTAGATTTTACCCACTCTTTCGGAAGATTTGACCAAGGAAATGAGAATCTTGAGATCGAATATTTAAATGAGGAAAAACATTTTAATTACATCATAAATGTCTTTCCTGCTAGAATAGGGGATAATTTACTTACGCGTACAAATTATTCTAAATTAATATCTCTAAAAGACGGAACACAAGCTTTTTATTCAACAACAGGAATAGATAAAAAAATTTCCAGTATTCTTATGTTTAAAAAAAATAATTGGACTTATATGTTAAGCATTGAGGAACGTCTATTAGACAACCCTGTTACAACATTGGTAGAAATTGCAGAATCGTTATGAATTTTATGCAATATAAATAAAAATTCCCCAATAAGCTATGCTCTCGATATTTCATGTTTTTTCATCTAATGATCATTGATGGAAGTTCATACCATCTTTTTGAATTTTAAGTATAATAAATAGTAGGGTGATTCTGTTATTTTTTCATTAAAATAAAGGCATTTTATTAGTAAAAGGGGGAGAATGATGGATAAGATTTTACAAGATATTATTAATTGGGCCAGAATGACTGATGAACAGATTGTTATTGGCATTTCAGGACATGGTGCTGCTGGAAAAACAACATTTGCCAATAGATTTGTAGAACTACTAGATCAAGGCGAAGTGAATTATATTAATACAGATCCTTATATTGTTAGTTCTAACATAAGAAAGCATGCGATTATCGACTATACATATCAAAACGAGAGTCATCGTTTTAAAATGACAGCTTGCCATCCATCAGCACATCATTTGTCTTCATTAGAAAGAGATGTTCAGATGATTAGAGATGGATTAGATTTATATACGATAGATTCACATTATTTGAAAAGTAAATTAATCTCTTCTAAAAACAAAGTAACGATTGTAGAAGGAATGAGTGTCGCATTCATTAATCCGGATTTATTTGATTTAACAATTTACTTCTATACAGATGGTGAAACGGAATTAATGAGAAGATCGAGCCGTGATATTGCTGAAAGGGGAACTGATATCAATTATTTAAGGCAGTCTCATGAGGAACGTCGAATTCAGTACGAAGTGTTTATGCATCCGTACAGTAATCATTTTGATATTATTATCAAAACTTCTGATGAAACATTATGTATAGAGAAAAATACATTCGAATTTACATTAAAATGAAGGAAATCCATTTTGAACAGGCATTTTTCAAAATGGATTTTTCATTGTTTACAATTATCTTTAAATAAGGTACTAAAAACTAGCAACTCAATCTATCACCAATTTTATTTGCTGACGATAAGCTATAGGGCTAGTAGTAAATTTCGATTTAAATACTTTTGAAAAATAATTTGCATCATTAAATCCTGTCGTTGTGGCAATCTCACTAATTGGCATGCTTGTTTCTTTAAGAAGTTGAATAGCATGCGTAAGACGCTTTTCATTTAAATATTGTTTAAAAGTAACTCCTTTAGTTGTTGAAAATAACATACTTAAGTAACTTGTGCTAATGCCTAAGAAGTTGGCGAGTGTTTTAAGGTTCAACGTGCTATCGGAGTAATAAATATCAATATAATCTAGTGCTCCATTTACATAATCAAACTGGCCTTGTTCCTTTTGGTGTATTGCTTGATTCATTACATCTTGGCAAAAAAGCACGAACTCTTGGATTATAGTGTAGAGAACCGGATGATTCAAAACCATCTCAAATAATAGATCGTATTTCTTTTCCATTTCAATCATTTTATCCATTTGATATTTCAGCATAAAGCGTCTTACTTGAGCTAATATGCTTGTAAGATGAATGCGAATGGCATCGGGTTGATAGTAAAGCTCAAAATTAGAAATGTTATACAAAAATACTTTAATAGTTTGGACATCATTTTGCTCTAAGCTATTAATCCAAAGGCGCTGTTGCTCAATTGTTAAAAAGTGATCAAATTTTTTGTAGCCAGGAATTTGGCTAACATAAAAAAATTGAGAAAACCCCCTTTGAAAACGCAAACTCAATGCCTGTTTTAATGCATTATACATAGTTTTTATGGATCTATTAGGTAAATCATAAATGGCTATATTTAGATAAGTATTATGGGATTTAGTCCACTCTCGCATAATTGATTTTCCCTTTTTAATTAATTCTTCTAGGTTTTTATCATTTGAAAAGCACATAATTCTTTTTGATAATGGATAAAAGGTAAAGTGCTGAGAGAATGGTAGAGATTGTATCCAATGAAAGAGTAACTCATTTTGCTCTGAAAACTCAGTTTCTATCATAAAGCAAAAAACATTGTCTTCTATTGGCGTAGGAGAATCATCTATAAATAATGCCGGATATATTGAGTTCTCTTGTACATATGAAAGTGTATCTTTTAAAGGATTCGAAACTTGACGAGAGGCATTTGTTAAATACTGTTTCAACAAATTCAAATCGATTGGTTTTACTAGCAAAGTTAAAGCTCGTAAAGAAAGAGCTTCTTGTGCATTCTTAAATAAGGGTTCAGCAGTTATTGTGATTAAATGATGAGGTTGAATCGATAAAGCCCTCTTTAATCCATTTGTTTTATCTTGCATTAATATTTCAAGTTCTAGCAAAACAATTTCTGGATTCTTCATTTCAAGACAATTTATAGCATCTTCAACCGTTCCTGCCTCATAAACAGTTGTAATATCCAACTGATAGTGTTTTATAAACCATTGAATGCCTGTTCTTTCAGTTTGATCTCTATCAATTATTAATAATTTCATCCTGCTCACCACCACTCCAGTATTTATGACTAATACGTTATTGATATAAAATCAAAAAAAGTCTCTATTTAATCTAATATAATTCTATACAATCTAAAATAATTCCTCTTTTTACATAATCACCTATTAAAAGCTGTTGTCCGGTTGATGCTTAGATCGCCAACAGTTTATTGAAATGTTTTAGATGATGTAAAGACAATTATTTAAACAACTGCAAATGAATTCGTGGGATAAACTGTATTAGCATATGATGCTTTGGAACAATGATTTCTGGAGACGGCAAAATGGAAATTAGTGAGATGGAAAAAGACTTTACAATTTCCGTAGACCTAAGTCTCCATATTTCTGAAAATTGAGATGAAGTCATTGAACGAATTTGAGGATACTATGAGGTGATAATTAGAATTTCATAAAACAATGTCCATAAGTTTTAGAAATACAGATCACACAATATGTGTTGAAGTAAACCATCCACTAAAAAATCAATCTAAAAGTAGGAAACCTAAATAAATGAACTAATAACTAAGGTTCGCTTATTTAATGAGGAACATTTTACCACTTGATTTTGATATAGGTAAGGAGAATTAAGACCAAGAGTCTGATTATGAGGTGAAGTTCCGTTAAGGGGTTTAAAATTTAAATTAGTGGAGGTTACGAATGAGTGAATCCAAAACACAGGTGTTTGTCAGTGACTTTACAGGGGCGACGGATGCCATCAAAATTCAAGCTGCGTTAGATTTTGCGTTTGCTAATAAGCAAAAAGTCGTCATTGCAGAAGAACGTAAATACCAACTAAACGCAACAATTAAGATCCGTGAAGGGGTAGAGTTACGCGGAGAACGTGCAACTCATTACTCATTAGATGCAAATTTGAGAGGTTTTGAGTTGGAACAAGGAGCTTCTTTTTGTGGTGGTACGATTAGTATAGGAATTAATAATTACGCGAAGGAAGTTGTCTATTTAGACGGAAAATATAGGTATGATAGTACTAGTGTCAAAACAGTTATACGTGATTTAGTCATGTGGAACTGGACGTCAACGACTAGCGGTATAGGTTTATCTTTATTCTCGGGTGGAGACACGCATCAAATTCAATTTCTAAATATTGAACGACTGGTGATATGGAATTTTGACATAGGAATTCGATTAAAGGCAACGGAACCAACTAAGGGCCAAACGTGGATCAATGCAAACCGATTCGATAAGATCACATTGTCAGAGTGTAATCAAATGATCGTGATTGAATCAAATATTAGTGTACCGTTTGAATGTTCAGGTAACATTTTTACTAATCTGCAGATTCAACCAAGCACAACTACGAAGCAAATTATGAAAATTTCGGGTATGGGAAATACATTCACGGGCGTTCTATGGGATACACATATGATTCAACATCAAGGACCTATTGCGGAATTTACCTCTACCAGCTCTATGAACAATATAAATATGATGTTCTTTCCTGAGGAACGTTATGTCAACAATGGTGAGCACACTAACAGAATCGGTGTAGGTGGATTGTCCTCAGAAGGTGAATTAGTGGGGCGTGACTGGAATACGGTTCAGAAAATGGGAACGTATCGTATCATTGAGCCATCTGGATTAACAGCAGCTCTTCATCAACCAGTAGATGCTTATGAATATGGAATTATGACCGTTTTCACAACGGGCGACAACATAGCGCAAATTTATGTTCCACATCAAGGAACTGAGAATTTCTATATTAGATCAAAGTTCGGTTTAACCGACTGGACACCATGGAAATTGATTGGAAAAGGTAGTGTTAATGGTCCTGCAATCATCGAAGTATTATCAGCAGACCCAGTGAATCCTGCGATTGGTAAGGTATGGATTAGGAGTGATCTATAGATGGGTACGCCTATTGCCTATCAAAGGATCCAAACAGCAAAAGGGACATTTGAAATTCCATTGTACTCAATGAAAGATGCGACTATCCTGGATAAATCTCTAAAGGTGATGACGCATAAAGGTCTAGCTTGCTATGAACTAGTCGATGCAAAGGTGGGTGGGGTTGAAAATTCTTCCTTCCTTAGAATTCAAACCCACAAGGGTCTGAAAGCCATTAAAGGTGTTGTAAACATCATCAAGCCGATTAATACGGCAAAAGCAAGGGCAAATGACAAGGCATCAGTTATTATAGAAAATACACCAGACTATTTCCATGTTTCAACTCCTTGGGCGGGGACGGGGCTTGTTATACCGATTGGACCAGTAGTTCCAAATCATTATTATAATTTTACAATGTCTATAGAAATTTCGTATTCCTTAACCAAAGCAGACTTTGTAGTAGTGAATGTATGGAACGCCACTCAAAAAAAGTATTTAGTTAATGGATTGGCGATTATGTCTAGCACTCCAAACGTTGGAGTTAAACAGGATTTGAAAAGTATTCGGTTAAACACGGATTCAATCTTAGCGACAGATCAGATTGAGTTAAAGATATTTGCTGCAAATGGTGACAAAAGCACGAATGATTCGTTAAACTTTAAAGTCTATAAAGAATGTATGACGATTAAATTAGTATAAATTCTAGAAGGTATTCAGCCCTTTATTGTGTACTATTGGATATGATTGGAATAATTTAATGTGGAATTAATTGGAATAAAGTTATAAGGTGGTATCTTTATAATATAATCCAATCGATTTTCCTATGGATTATATTATCTAAGAAAATATAAAAAAACGCTAGAAAAACAAAGCTAAATATTCAATGAGGTTTTACCATTTTAATAATTTATCCTGTAGTTATTTTAAATTTTGACTATAAAATTGGAAAGAGTATCCCACTGTCAGAAAACTGGCGATGGCCATACTCTTTTTTTATTTACTAGTTTCATCCAGCTTGCTACTCATCTATTTTTTTGATAAATACATTTTTAATGATAAATATAAAATAATTCCCCATTCAATCTAATATAATTCCATCTAATATAAAATATTTCTTCTTTTTTAAAACTTTTTTACATATATCTTTAATGATCAGAATTTTAAAATAATAAAAAGGAGAGTGGTTGAAATGGAGGACATTCGAGAAAATGAGTTGACTGTAAAGAGTTCAAAAATAGATTTTATGTCAGTTTTTAAATTTATAATCTGCAGTTTAATAGGTATTTTTAGCTTCTTTGTCACTTTTACATACAACGAAAAATCTTCTATTTTACTAGATCATATTGTTAGCTGGATATCGACGAATGCAGCAACTTTTGTAACTGTCTATATCATCATAATGCTTGTTTGCGGGGCTGCATATCCATTTATCACAAAAACATGGAATAAGGATATCGTCAATATTGTAATGTCAGTTTTTAAGGTAATTGGTTTAGGCATTGGTTTATTACTTATATCTGGGATAGGGCCAGATTGGTTGTTTGACCCAAGTGTAGGTCCTTTTTTAATGGAGAAGTTGATCAAACCTGTAGGGGTTCTTATTCCTATTGGAGCTATCTTCTTAGCATTGTTAGTCAGTTATGGTTTGCTTGAATTTATTGGGGTGTTTATGCAACCAATTATGCGTCCGATTTTTAGAACACCTGGTCGTTCTGCAGTTGATGCAGTAGCATCCTTTGTTGGGAGTTATTCAGTTGGTTTATTACTAACCAATCGAGTATTCAAACAAGGAAAATATACAATTCGTGAAGCGGCCATTATTGCAACCGGTTTCTCAACTGTTTCGGTGACATTCATGGTTGTTGTAGCGAATACATTGGATTTAATGGCCTATTGGACTTCGTTCTTCTGGGTATCACTCATCGTTACTTTTATGGTTACGGCAATTACAGCTAGAATATGGCCACTTGGAAAGTTAAAAGATGAGTATATTTTAGAGCAAGGCGATCCAGAAGTGATTGTAACTGAAAAAAGACTATTAACCGCATGGACTGAAGCAATGCAAGCCGTGAAGCATAATCCACCATTTATAAAGAACCTTCTACAGCATTTAAAAGAAGGTTTGCTGATGACAATGAGTGTTCTACCATCTATTCTTTCAATTGGATTACTAGGCTTATTATTAGCTATGTATACACCTATTTTTGATTGGGTTGCCTATATTTTTGTACCATTCACGTGGATTTTACAATTACCTGAGCCTATGCTGACAGCTAAAGCTTTAGCTGTTTCAATAGCAGAGATTTTCTTACCGGCATTATTAGTCGTGAATGCAACGGTCGTGACAAAATTTATAGTAGCTGTTGTGTCTATTTCCGCTATTTTATTTTTCTCGGCAGTTATTCCTGTAATCATTTCAACTGATATTCCTTTAACGATACGTCAACTAATTATCATCTGGTTCCAACGTGTTGTTTTAACACTAATTCTAGTAACACCTATCGCATTTTTACTATTTTAAAAGGAGCGTGTCATGATGGAAAACGTTATGCAGAATATTAAAGCACCAACTGGTAGTGAATTAACTTGTAAAGGCTGGACGCAAGAGGCGGCTATGCGTATGTTAATGAATAATTTAGATCCAGAAGTAGCTGAGAATCCTGATGAACTTGTTGTTTACGGGGGAATAGGTAAAGCTGCTCGTAATTGGGAAAGCTACGCACAAATTATTGAGTCGTTGAAAAAGTTAGAAAATGATGAAACATTACTTGTGCAATCAGGAAAACCTGTCGCAGTATTCCGCACATATGAACATTCACCACGTGTTTTGATCGCAAATTCAAACCTAGTACCAGCGTGGGCAAATTGGGAGCACTTTTATGAATTAGAAGATAAAGATTTAATGATGTATGGACAAATGACAGCTGGAAGTTGGATCTATATTGGCGCACAAGGTATTTTACAAGGCACCTATTTAAGTTTTGTGGAAGCGGGCAAAAAAGTATTTGGCACAGCAGATTTAAAGGGGAAATTAATCTTAACTGGTGGCATGGGGGGGATGAGTGGCGCTCAACCGCTAGCTGGCAAAATGGCTGGAGCCGTTATTTTAGTTGTTGAAGTCGATAAAAAACGTATTGAGCGAAAAATCAAGGAAAGGTATTGTGACTATTTAGCTGAAGATTTAGATGAAGCTTTGAAATTGGCTAAACAGCTTCAGGACAAAAATGAACCTGCTTCCATTGGCCTTGTCGGTAACTGTGCGGATGTCTATCGTGAAATTTTTGAACGTGGGATTGTTCCGGATTTTGTAACGGATCAAACGAGTGCTCATGACCCATTAAATGGCTATATTCCGAATCAGATGACACTTGATGAAGCACTTCAGTTGCGCAAAAGTGATCCGAAATTGTATGAGCAAAAGGCAAAGCAGGCGATGGCTGATCATGTGCAAGCCATGCTCGATTTCCAAACTGCAGGATCCGAGGTATTTGATTACGGCAATAATATTCGTAAATATGCTCAAGAAATGGGTGTAGCAAATGCCTTTGATTTCCCTGGCTTTGTTCCAGCATACATTCGACCACTATTCTGTGAAGGAAAAGGACCATTCCGATGGGCTGCACTTTCAGGTGATCCAGAAGATATTTATAAAACAGACGCCCTTGCGAAAGAAATGTTTGCAGATGATGAGGGACTTGTAAACTGGATTGATATGGCACAGAAAATGGTCAAATGGCAAGGTCTACCTGCACGTATTTGTTGGTTAGGATATGGAGATCGTCACCGATTTGCATTAAAAGTAAATGAAATGGTGGCTTCGGGTGAACTTAAGGCGCCAATCGTATTCGGTCGTGATCATTTAGATTCAGGTTCAGTTGCATCCCCTAACCGTGAAACTGAAGGTATGAAAGACGGTTCAGATGCAGTATCTGATTGGCCAATATTGAATGCTCTAGTCAATACTGCAGGGGGCGCGAGTTGGGTAAGTGTCCACCACGGTGGCGGAGTAGGAATGGGGTATTCACAACATGCCGGGCAAGTACTTGTCGCAGACGGAACAGAAATGGCATCAGAAAAGATTAATCGTGTATTAATATCAGACCCTGGAATGGGCATCGTTCGTCATGCGGATGCAGGTTATGACATCGCTATCAAAACAGCACAAGAAAAGAATGTGCATATGCCAATGTTAAAAACAGAAGGGTGATCACATATGATTATATTGATTGAAAATGCAAATCAATTAATTACTTTACAAAGCACGAAGAAAAAAGCTCGCATAAATGAAGAAATGAGCAATATACAAATCATTGAAAATGGTAGTGTATTAATAAGCGGAGATCGTATTGTAGCAACAGGTACAAAAGCATCTATAAGTGCACATTATCCAGAATTGGTATCACAAGCGAAAATAATTGATGCTACTGGTAAAGTGGTTATGCCAGGCTTAGTGGATGCACATACACATCTAGTCTTTGGTGGTACTCGAGAAAATGAATTCCAAATGCGTCTAAACGGTGCAACCTATATGGACATTATGAATGCCGGTGGTGGAATTCATGCTACGACGAAAAAAACACGAGAAGCATCATTTGAACATCTTTATGAAAAAACATATGAACATCTCAATGATTTTTTAAAACATGGCATTACAACCGTTGAGTCGAAAAGTGGCTATGGCTTAGATTGGACGACCGAGGAAAAGCAACTCCAAGTTGCGAAAAAATTGCAAGAAAATCATGTAGTAGATGTAGTGAGAACTTTCATGGTTGCTCATGCAGTACCTGCTGAATATAAAAACAATCCGGATGCATTTGTAGACATTATAATAAATGACATGATTCCGAAAGTAGCGGAAGGTAATCTTGCCGAGTTTAATGATGTCTTTTGTGAAAAAGGTGTGTTCACGCCTGAGCAGTCACGTAAGATTTTATTAGCTGGGAAAGAACATGGTTTGATCCCTAAAATCCATGCAGATGAAATTGAGCCATATGAAGGCGCTGAGCTTGCCGCTGAAGTGGGAGCTATTTCAGCAGAGCATTTACTAGTGGCATCTGATAAAGGCATTCGTGATATGGCCGAAGCTGGTACGGTTGCGGTATTATTACCAGGGACGGCATTCTTCTTAAAAGCAGATTCTGCTAGAGGACGATTAATGATTGATGAAGGCGTTCCAGTAGCGATTTCAACTGATTTTAATCCAGGTTCTTCACCAACAATTTCTCTACCATTTATCATGAATTTAGCATGTATGAATATGGGTATGACAATGGAGGAAGTATTAACAGCCACAACAATCAATGCAGCTTATGCAATTAATAGAGGGCATGAAATTGGCTCACTTGAAGAGGGCAAAAAAGCTGATGTACTAATTCTAAATGTTGCAAACTATCAGCAACTGCAGTACTTCTATGGTATGAATCATACACATACGGTCATTAAAAATGGTCGAGTTGTTGTTGAAAATGGCGTGCTATGTAATGAATTACAAAATGTTTCTGATTGAGAATGAGCTTAATATAATTATGGAAGAGCCTCTGATTGCGATAATCAGAGGTTTTTTCTATGGTTTAATAAAGAAGTAAACATATTGTTGAAAATAATGAAACGGAAATGAGTCGACCGGCGTCTATAGGATGGTTGCTTGAAAGGAGGGCGCGGATTGGCTAAACAATTGGAAGAAATTATTGAAGAGTATGGTGATTACTTATTACGTGTTGCTTACTTATACGTAAAGGATCTAACAACAGCCGAAGATATCGTGCAAGATGTTTTTATAGCATTTTATAAAAAGCAAAGTCAATATAAAGGTGAAGCTTCTTTAAAAACATATTTAGTGAAAATAACAGTCAACCGCTGTCACGATTATTTACGAAGTTGGAAGCGAAAACGACTGACTTTAATGGATAAAATGACGGGGAAGAGTGATAGAAGAACACCAGAATATCTCGTTTTAGAAGCAGCTGACCGCATGCGAGTGACTGAGGCTCTAATGCAGCTACCAATATTGTACCGAGAAGTTATCATTTTATATTATTATCAAGAAATAAATACAGTGAAGATAGCTGAAATATTAGATTGTCCAGAGGCAACGATTCGTACGAGATTACAGCGGGCACGTAAATTATTACATAAGCAATTAGCAGGTTATGAATGGGAGGGGTGGCAACATGAATCGTTTGAAGGATGATCTAGATCGTGAGCTTAAGCAACAAATTTACTTAAAGAATGATGTGAAAAAAAGAATACTCGAACAAGCCAAAAATCCAATTAAAAAGTCGAGCACTAATTGGCAGTATCCTGTCGTACTTGTAGCATGTGCATCTGTTCTAATTCTTTTTGCAATATTACTATTTCAAGATGTAGGAGGATATGAAAAAGTCGTTACAGGCGCAGAAGCAGATTCAGGCTTACAACTAGATTGGCTAATCAAATTACTTCCTTATGTCATTCTAGGAGGAATAATATTAAGTATAATTAAATTCTTCCAACCGTTAGTGTTACCTGTTTGCGAGAACTGTTATGAAGAGTGGAGTTGGCGATTTTCGATTAAAAAGATGTTCATCCTCAATCGAGCAATGAGTTGTCCAAGTTGTGGGGAAAATCAATATCAGACAAGGAAATCAAGAATTCGTATGAGTCAATTAGTCTTGTTATCCAACGTAGTCTTATTGATCAATGCATTTTTTGATTTCTATTGGTGGGAAATTGTTTTAATGTATGTTGCTATAATCGCTACTGCTTTTATATTACTGCCATATAATTTGAAGCTTCAAAACGATGAGGATTTAAAATTATGGTGACTGTATTTGAACTAGATAATAATTAGTTCAGTTGTGTTTGATTTAATTCAATGCATTTTGAATGTATTGTTTTCCCTTCGAAAGTTCTTCTCTGCGCATAATATATTCATGGCGCATATTTACGAATTTTTGTTGAATTTCCATAAATTCAGTTTGCATAAGCTCAATTGCTTTATGAATGTCCATAATCATTGGCGAAATTTTTTCTTTTTCTTCATCTAATACGATATAGCCATCGTTATTTAAGAAAACTCCGATTTTAAATTGTTCATTTTCAATGGAAAGATTGAAGAACAATTTTAAATGAGAAATGTTTGAAGTGTTTTTGATAAGCCTTTTTAATAGGGCTACTTTCAGGTATTTATTGGAATAATTTTCCGATTGTTTTGCCTTCAAAAATTTCGAGGTTATTCGATCATAATAAGTGTAAGTAAAAAGGCACTCGATATATCGAGTGCCTTCTCATATATATTAGACTTATTTTGCGCCGCTTAATTCTACTAAGATTTTAGCTTGTGATTTATCGTTTGTTAAAGCTTCAAAGCCTTTTTCTACAATATCATTCAATTGGATACGATCTGTGATAATGCCTTGTGGTTTCAATTGACCAGTACCCATTAAATCTATTGTTTGTTGAAATGATGTTGGTGTGTAAGCAATGCTTGAAGTGATTTTCACACCTGTATTTGTTAAATGGATTGGATTCCATTCGATAGGGCGAGCAAAGATGGATACGATTACCATTGTACCACGAGCTTTTGTTGCATCAATTGCTTGTTTAAATGTTGGAGCAACACCAGCTACTTCAAATGATACATCGACACCATCTGGAACGATAGCGTGAATGGCTTCAACACCATCTACTTCACCAGAGTTAATAACATGAGTAGCACCAAGTTCTTTCGCTTTTGCTAGGCGAGTTTCA
The DNA here is from genome assembly GCF_050279675.1 of Viridibacillus sp. NPDC093762. Lineage (NCBI taxonomy): Bacteria > Bacillati > Bacillota > Bacilli > Caryophanales > Caryophanaceae > Viridibacillus > Viridibacillus sp. NPDC093762. The sequence continues at coordinate 216,405 of NZ_JBNNUK010000005.1, forward strand.
GATAAATCTAGCACGATAATTTTACTAGCTCCCGCTGCTTTAGCTGCGATAGCAGTTAATAATCCGATTGGACCTGCACCGAAAATAGCTACTGTATCACCGAAGCGTAAATTACCTTCTTTAACAGCTTGTACTGCTACAGCAGTAGGTTCAACAAGAGCACCATCTTCAAGTGTCATAGTTTCTGGAAGTAAGTACACATTGTTTTCAGGAGCATTTGCAAAAGTAGTAAATCCACCATCACCATGTAAACCGATGAAGCTAAAGCCATCGTAAGCATCTACATCTTCAGGTTTGTTACCATGAGTAATTGTTGGGTTAATCGCTACACGATCGCCAACTTTAAATTTAGTTACATTAGCGCCAACTTTTTCAATTACGCCAGCAAATTCATGTCCCATGATTAGAGGAGCGATTTCACCAGTTAAACCGTCTCTTTCTTTAGTTGGAACAAATACAGGGCCTTCTTGATACTCATGCAAATCACTACCACAAATACCAGCCCATGCTACACGAACTGTTACCTCATTATCTTTAAGAACTTTTAATTCTCTTTCTTCAATGCGAATATCTTTTTCTCCATACCATACTGCAGCTTTCATAATCTAGTGACCTCCAGTAAAATTGATGTCTTCGAGTTACAACCCCATTCTAGCACTCTAAAAAAATGCTACAACTAATAACCCTTGGAAAAAGCTAGAATGGACTAAAAATAGAACAATTAGAACATAAAGAAGTCAATTAATAATAGATTAAAATGATTGATTTATTAAATCATCTTCAATAAAAAATAAATGCTGAAGAGATGAATAATCACTAAAATAAAGGTTTTTTGGAATATTAGTCTAATTAATATTAGTTCGGTTAAATAAAAATTGGTAAGTTATATGATTTCGAAAGCGGGGTATGTAAATGGCGGATAAGAAGACTAGAGATCTTTATTTTTTTGTTTCACTTATGTTTGAAAAAAAACGTTTAATCCTGACAGGTATTTTGTTAACGATAATCGCAACTTTCATTGATTTATTATCCCCTTTAGTTATGAAGCAAATAATTGATTCAGCAATTCCTGAAAAGAATTTCAAAGCATTGTTTATGCTTATTGTCATTTTAACCGTTTTACCTATACTATCAACAATTTTTAGAACTGTTCGAATGATACTAAATGTTAAAATCGGAGGGAATGTAACCGAAAAGTTAAGAACGATGGCGTTCAAGAAGGCCTTTACACTATCATCAATTAATTTAAATCGTTTGAAACTTGGTGATATTGTAGATCGTGTAACTCGCACTTCGGGTATGATAGGTGAAGTATATATAGCAAATGAATTACTGAACGGTATTACAAGCCTATTCATGTTTATAGGGATGACTATATTTATGCTCAGCATTAGTTGGAAATTAACATTAATCGCATTTTTAGTTGTTCCGCTCGTATTCATCATTACTTATATGTTAGGAAGAATATCAGAAACTAAAACAAAGAGTTATATGGAATATACAAATAATGAAATGACTTTTTTTACGGAACTAATCAGTGGCATAAAAAATGTCCAAATCTTCTCCCAACAACAAAGTGAAATGAAAAACGTAAAGAATTTGTTGAGAAAACATAGAGAACTGTATTTAAATACGAGTATATATCGAAGGTCATATGCTGATATATTCAATCAATTGGTAAAGTCATTGGCATTAGGAATAGTATTTGCTGTAGGTGCTTGGGATATTAGTAATAATCAGTTAAGTATTGGATCACTTGTTGCTTTCACAGTATATGTTCCTCAGCTATACACTTTAGTAAATGAAATACAAACTGCTTATATGGGGACTACTAATGTTAGGCCAATCATAAAGCAATTAAATACATTTTTAGATATACAGGAACCCATTATTGAAATTCCAAATGCAATTCCTCTAAAAAATGTCAGAGGTGAAATAGAGTTTCAAAATGTCTCGTTTACATATGAAAACAATCGCGCGGGTTTAGAAAATGTCTCTTTTAAAGTACAGACTGGAGAAATTATTGGAATAGTTGGAGGTTCAGGCGGTGGTAAAACAACAATATTAGAATTATTAATGCGTTTCTATGACCCAACAGAAGGGACAGTATGTATTGATGGGGTTGATATTTCAAAATATAATCTTATTGATTTTAGAAATGCTATAGGATTAGTAACACAGGATCCTTTTCTTTGGAATAAATCAATAAAAGAAAATCTAATTTATGGAGTTCCTAATGCGACTGAAGATCAAATATTACGCGCAATTAAAATAGCACAACTAGAAGAATTTGTAGATAGTTTACCAGCAGGATATGAAACAGTAGTTGGAGAGCGTGGTGTTCGTATCTCAGGAGGAGAAAAACAACGTTTAGCTATTGCAAGAGCTATATTAAAAGATCCACCCATCATTCTGTTAGATGAACCTACATCTGCATTAGATGCTAATACTGAATCCTTATTACAATCTCAAATGGAAGAAGTTTTTAAAGGGAAAACAATCGTTTTAGTAGCACATAGACTAGCTACAATACGAAATGCATCTAAGATTTTAGTGTTAGATAATGGGGAAATAGTTGAGTTTGGTACGCCTAATGAACTGATTAATAATAAAGGAGCTTATTATGACTTATTATCAAAACAAGTTTCCACAAATTGATTCGATTATGGATTCGGTTAATAAAACAGCATATTTAAAATACCTACTATCAAATGGTGGTATGCAAATTCTTCATTAAACTTAGTACTAGACATAATATAATAATAAAAAATTCCTTTTGATAAAAGGAGAAATGAGGTTTAATGTGAAACCAGTTATCGGTATTTCTTCAAGCCTAAATGAACAATTACTTACACTTCCAACTGACAATATTCATGCTATTTCAAAGTTTGGTGGTTTACCTATTGTCCTTCCTAATTATAAGGAAACTGAAGCCGATTTAATTGTAGAAATGATTGATGGGTTACTGTTAACGGGTGGAGGAGATATTGATCCAATACTTTTTGGAGAAGAGCCTCATCAAAAGCTTGGTTCTATAACGCCCGAGCGAGACGCATTTGAAGTTGCTATCGTCAAGGAAATGTTACTCCAGAATAAGCCGATTTTAGGGATTTGTAGAGGTGCGCAAATTCTAAATATAGCTGTAGGTGGTGACATGTTTCAGGACATTTATACGCAAACCGAAGAGAATCTTTTACAACATCAACAACAAGCACCACGTTGGCATGCATCCCATTTTGTACATGTAGAGGACAATACGCTGCTAAAGTCAATTGCTCAAAAGGGGAAATTTAAAGTGAATAGTTTCCATCATCAAGCAAATAGAAAGATACCCGGTGAATTTGTAGTATCAGCGGTAGCAAGTGATGGCGTTATTGAAGCTTTTGAAAGCAAAAATCATCACTTTGTCATGGGTGTTCAATGGCATCCAGAGTGTTTGTTGTTAAATAATGATGATACCTCAGCAGAAATAATGAAGGCATTTATCAATGCATGTATAAAATAACATGTACAAGCGACTGTATTTAATCAGTCGTTTTTTGTTTGAAAAATAGCTCATTTCGGTGAGCTAAATGCTCTCCATTACTGTGTTGATAATTATATTCGGATAAATACGCTAAAGAAAATTATTTTAGATTCATGAATCCTTTTTTTATGGGAAAACTATCGTAAGTCCAAAAAAGGAGGTATCTTAGCTTGAGTCAACGGCTTCGATTCATGCTTTTCTTAAGCACATTTTTCTTTGTTATTTCAACCAATGTTTCAGCTGCTGAAGAACCAACGAGAGAGCAAATTCTAGAACAACGCATGGAATTCTATATAAAATATTCAAATGATACAATGCCGTGGTATTACTTAGCAGCTGTTGACCAATTTGAAAGGAATATTGAACAAGTTCGTAATGATATACCTAAAAGAGAAGGTGTACTCGCTATTCAGTTTGCAGATGACTTTTGGACGGGGATACTGAATCCTAAAAAGGATGATACAAACTTAAAATCCATTGGTTTCTTTAATGGGAATGGTGCTGATGGAAACAATGATGGTGTTGCAGATCGTCAAAATGATGATGATGTCATGTACACACTTGCTGAGTACTTAAGTGTACATGGAACTGATGAAAAAGGTTTTAAACATGCTTTAAAGGAATATTATAAGGTTGATGATACGGTAAACCAAATCATTACGAATGCAAAAATTTATGCGAAATTTAAAACGTTGAATTTAGATAAGCGAGCATTCCCACTTTCCATTAAACATGATTACAGTTATAGGAGTACTTGGGGAGCCTCGAGAGGTTGGGGCGGACGTAGGATGCATGAAGGAACTGATTTGTTTGCCTCATATGGTGTTCCAGTGAAATCTGCTACATATGGTCTCGTTGAGGTCATGGGCTGGAACGAATTTGGAGGCTGGAGAATCGGCATACGCGATAATAATAATACTTATCATTATTATGCCCATTTATCCAGTTATGAAAAAGGGATAAAATTGGGAGACATCGTTGAGCCAGGAACAGTAGTTGGTTATGTAGGAAGTTCCGGATATGGTAAGAAAGGAACTTCAGGAAAATTCCCTCCGCATTTACACTACGGCATGTATAAATACAACGGAAGAAATGAATGGGCATTTGATCCGTTTCCTTCACTAAGACTTTGGGAGCAAGCAGAAAAAGGTACGAAAAAAATATAGAAAAAAGTACTGAATTATGGAATAAGTAACTCGGGACTGACCCCAAAAGTATAGACAAATAAAAAAAGCATCTTCGATTGAATTCGGGTTTAGATACCTAAAATTCAATTAGGAGGTGTTTTTTTATGGGAACAAGAGTGAGTTATCCATATGATTTGAAAATGAAGGCTATTGAAATGCGATTAACAGGTATACCTGTGAAACAGGTTTTAA
>NZ_JBNNUK010000006.1:0-206077 GCF_050279675.1 Viridibacillus sp. NPDC093762
CCTGAGCCAGGATCAAACTCTCCATAAAAGTAGTTTGAAAGCTCATTAGCTTTGCTAGCGTATCATCCGAAGATGATATCTATTTTTGTTTTGATACATCAACAGGGTTGATGTTCAAAAACATTTATTGATTAACGTCTTGCATGTTCAGTTTTCAAGGTTCATTTTGTCGTTTTGTTTTGACGACTTACATATCTTATCATCCTTTTTGCATTATTGTCAACACATTATCATAAAAAAGTAATAGGGGATTTTATCAGTGTTAATAAAAAATGGGCGGGAGCGTTGATATGATGCGGAAAACTATCATTTTTAGTAGTTTTATTTTGGTTGTTTTTTTATTACTTATACCTACGAAAGAGAAACTTTTAGAAGTTTTTAACGTAACAGATAGTCCAGATGTAATCGCAAAAGGTACTTATGGTCAAACGTTAACAATTGATGTTTCATTCGGAGACCAGGAACTAGAGCAATGGGTAAAGGCTTTGTCCCCTCCTTATCCTCTATTACTATTAGATAAGGATTGGATTAATCGTTCCCCTGCGATTTTACAATTAATTAAAGAGAAAAGGATTCCTACTGGATTATTAGGAAAAGAGAGCACATATTACGAAAGTAACCTACTGGCCCTGGAGGAAGAAATCGCTATTTATGAAAAGCATTTTGGTGTAAAACCATTATGGTTTAGAACGAAGGACCAACTATTCCCTAGTGATATGCGTCAACAGTTATGGCAAGAACAAATTAACATGCTCGGATCTTCTAAAGTATGGACGAACGATAAACTACCTATACTTGTAAAAGGTGATATTATTACTGCTCCTATGCATCAAGAAGAACGCATAAGTTTTAAAAAAATTGATGAATTGCGCGCTAAATACGAATTCTCTACTTTAGAAAAGACAATCTTTGGATACGAAGTGAAAGATAAGAAGTTCCCTTAAGCGAATTTTCATTCCCGATAGAGATATAATTACCACTTAACACTTCCTATTATTTACTATTTAAAATTATATATAGCATATTATAGTGTTTCATAACTACTAGTTGAATATTAATGTTTTTCTACAAAAAAGTGATGTCCATCTATCATAAGGACATCACTTTACTTATTACTTTACTTTAGATGCTTCGGCTAATCGGCGTGCTTTACGACGTTCTTCCAATTTTAATCGATCTTCATCTGATTTTGCATTATACTTCGGCAAAATTAGTAATTGGAAAGCATTGACCGCTAAAAGAGGGAATAGTAATAACGTTACGTATTCATCTCCACCATCAGTACGCACCCATAAAGCGATTAACCATTCTAGAGAGGTTACAACAATCATGAAAAATAAAGCTGGAACGAGAACATGTTTCTTTGTTAGCCTCGTCTTTTGAATAGCTGTTGCAATTGATCCTGCCAATAAGACAAGCAATAAAACTATATACAATAACCAATCTTGAGCAGTATGAGCATATGGTTTAAAGCGGAACAATACTAAATCAACTAACGTAACAACTATAATTAGCATTTGTACCCAATTCCATAATGTTAAAGAACGGAAAATGTTCACTCCAATTTGATGCACAGTTAAATATGCAAAGAATCCCATCTGTGCAATAACACTCATTGTAAAACCTAAAATAACAAACCAAATAAATCCTGAAAAGAACTCTGCCCATTCTCCATTTAAGAAATGCACAGCATAAAAGTCGTTCCATCTAATGAATAAGCTAAAAACTCCTGTAATGGAACCACCGATCAACATTGCATTTAAGAAAAATTTAAACCAATTTCGTATCGTCACGACTAAAAGTCCTCCGTTTGTAAAAACAATTTCTTGTTTCATTCTAACAACGAATCCGCAAAAAATCTATTTCTCCTGCAAATCAATACATATTACTTCGTTAATTGTGAACAATAATTGAAAGCAATATGAAGAAAGTGAGGGATTAGAATGGTCAAAAGGATCGTCTTTTCATTTTGCTTCATCGTTTTCTTGGCAGGTTGTTCTGCAAACCAACAAAATACTCAGTCTTATGATGAAGTAAAGAAAATAATGCTCGATGCACTGCAATCTGAAGATGGCAAAAAAGCAATACGACAGCTTCTAGAAGATAACAGCTTTCGGGATTTACTTATATTGGAAAACGAAGAAGTGAAAAAGGCAATTGAGGAAACATTGCTATCCAAAAAATCTGAAGAATATTGGAAGAAACAGTTTGAAGATCCAAAATTCCGCGAAACATTTGCTAAAAGTATGAAGAAGGAACAAGAAGGCGTTATGAAAGACTTAATTAAAGACGCTTCATTCCAAAAAGATCTTGAACAATTTTTTGGTCAGCCTGATATGCAAAAACAGCTTGAGAAGATTTTAAAATCGGCCAATTCAAAAGAAAATTTGGAAAAAATTATTGCGGAAACGATTGAAAGTCCACTTCTACAAGAAAAATGGCTAAAACTCATTCAATCTGCTGGTGAATCTGCTGGTGGTGAAGGAAAATCCAAGGGCGGTAAAAGCGGCAATGAATCCAGTAGTGATAAAAAGAAACAAGAGGGATAATGATCAGCATACAAAAGAAGAAGCAGGCTCCTTTATAAAGGGGCCCGCTTCTTCTTTTGATTATTTTTCTAACTTTCCAATTACGTTACGTGCGATATCAAGATAAATTTGACCTGTAGAGTGATTTTTTGCATAAACAGATGGTGCGAAATCAACATCATTCCAGTCAGGTTGACCCAATGGAATCTGACCAAGTAATTCTGTACGAAGCTCTTCTGCCAATTTAGGGCCGCCGCCTTCTCCGAAGACAAATTCACGTTCGCCAGATACTTTTGATTGGAACCAAGACATATTCTCAATAACACCAAGGATGTTATGATCTGTTTTAATCGCCATTGCGCCTGCTCGAGCTGCTACGAATGCAGCAGTTGGATGAGGTGTTGTCACAACGATTTCATTTGATTCAGGTAACATTTGGTGAATATCAAGTGCAATATCCCCTGTACCTGGAGGTAAGTCCAAAAGTAAGTAGTCAAGCTCGCCCCATTCTACATCGCGGAAGAATTGGTCTAACACTTTCCCAAGCATTGGTCCGCGCCATACTACTGGTGCGTTATCTTCAACAAAGAAGCCCATAGAAATCATTTTCACACCTAAGCGATCAACCGGAATAATACGATTTTCTTCTACTACCGGCATTGTTTGTACACCCATCATATCAGGCACACTGAAACCATAGATATCAGCATCAATTAGGCCGACTTTTTTGCCAAGACGCGCAAGCGCTACAGCAAGGTTAACTGATACTGTTGATTTACCTACACCGCCTTTACCTGAAGCGATTGATATGAATTTTACATTACTAAGTGGAGATAATACATCTTGTGCTTCTGCTCTTGTAGCTGTACCACGGAATAGCTCTAAAGTTTCTTGAGGAAGGTCTTCAAAACGAATACCCACTGTTTCTACTCCAGCGTTTTTTAATGCATCTACAACTTGCATTTGTAATTGCATTTGCTCTGGTGTACCAGTTTTAGCAATCGCCACTTTCACACTTACATGGTTTTTTTCTTCTTTTATTGAGACATTCGCAATACCGTTTGTTTCTGCTAATGTTTTATGTAAAAAAGGATCTTTTAGTTCTCCGACTAATTCACGGACTTGTTGTTCATTAATCACAATAGACACTCCTCTAGTAAATATCTTTTTTCGAATTTTAGTATATCACAAAGGGTATGAATTAGGTTTATGAGTTGCTTTATTCAATATTAATCTCAAAATATTGTTCAATCCCCTGGACAATCGCATCTGCCATTTGATCTTGGTATTTCGGTGAAATAAGTAATTTTTGTTCTTCTGGATTACTGATAAAGCCTGTCTCTATTAGTGCTGAAGGCATCGTAGCTTTTTTCAATAAATACACTTGCCTAATAGACAGCGCTTCTCTTTTTGTATTCTTCAAATTCTCTCGTATAGAAGACTGAATTTCTTTTGCCAAAAACTCACCGCCAGGATGTCCATTTGCATGGTAGAATACCTGAGCACCTCTCCACTTTGTTTCAGGGATTGCATTAGCATGAATACTTATAAAGAGATCCGGTTTTTGTTTAGCTACAAGTCGTTCTCTCAAGAAAATATCTTCTCTCTTACGTTCCCTTAATGTATTGTAAGTTTGATCCGAAGCATGTTCCGCAATAACATCACCATTTTTAGTACGCGTCATAAATACAGTCGCACCTTTTTTCTTTAGCCTCTTCTCTACCTTTTGTGCAATGGCAAGTGTAATATCTTTTTCAATAATATCAGCTTTAGATGCACCTCCATCTATCCCACCATGCCCGGCATCTACTACTATTTTCACTCCGCCAAGTGTTTCTGAAATAAAAAAACCACGATCTGATGCCTTTACTCCATATACAACAAATAGTATACAGCAAAGTAAAATTGTCCCTAAAATAAGCCACCGCTTCAAATAACGACACCGCCCTTTTGCATTAATATATGCCATATGCTTGGACGATATGTCGCAATGATAAGCTAATATAAAATCATTTACATGACACCAAGTATTTTAGAACAAAAAAAACCGCCCCATAAAATGGGACGGTTTGAATTCGCATAAACGAATGATTAACGTTTTGAGAATTGAGGTGCACGACGAGCGCCGCGAAGACCTGGCTTCTTACGTTCTTTCATACGTGGGTCACGAGTAAGTAGACCTGCTGATTTAAGTGCTGGACGGAAATCAGGATCAACTGTTAGTAATGCACGTGCAATACCGTGACGGATTGCGCCAGCTTGACCTGTGTATCCACCACCATTCACGTTAACGTGAATGTCGTAGCTTCCAACTGTATCAGTTGCTACTAATGGTTGTTTAATAATTTCGCGTAAAGCTGCGAATGGGACGTAGTTTTCAACGTCGCGGTTGTTAATAACGATATTTCCTTCGCCTGGTACTAAACGTACGCGAGCTACAGAACTTTTACGACGACCTGTGCCGATATATTGAACTTGTGCCAAGGGTATTTCCTCCTCTAATAATTATCCGCGAAGCTCATAAGCTTCTGGTTTTTGTGCTGCGTGTGGGTGTTCTGCTCCAGCGTATACGTGAAGTTTAGTGAACATTTGACGACCTAAAGAGTTTTTAGGAAGCATCCCTTTGATAGCTAATTCTAGCATTTGTTTTGGATATTTTTCTTTCATTTCACCTGCAGTACGAGTTTTTAAACCACCTGCAAATTGAGTGTGACGGTAATAAATTTTATCTTGTAATTTTTTACCTGTTAATTCGATTTTACCAGCGTTGATAAGGATTACGTGATCCCCAGTGTCAACGTTTGGTGTGAAAATTGCTTTATGTTTACCGCGTAAGATAGCAGCTACTTCAGAAGCTAAACGACCAAGAGTTTTGCCTTCTGCATCAACTACTAACCATTTACGCTCTACTTCGTGACCTTTAGCCATGAATGTTGTACGCATGTTAGTATCCTCCTACTAATTGTTTCTATTTTCTGTTCCAATTGTTTTCTTTATCCACAACACTATAAGATTCGGGGCTTATCGAGTGGGGTAATGAAAATACCATATGTCATATTATAACGAATAACAACTTTTGTCAAGTGCTTAACCAAAAACACCTGGAGATGTTGCTTCAGTCGTTATAGAACACAGATTCTAAGTACAATCCGTGTGGCGGCGCGGTTTTACCGGCATTTCCTCGATTCAATGAAGCAATAATTGAGGCAAGTTCATCAGCTGGGCGTTTACCAATTCCGACTTCCCATAAAGTACCTGCAATAATTCGCACCATATTATACAAAAAACCATTTCCTTCAATTGTCATATGCAATTCCTCACCATGCCATTCAAAGTCTAACTTTGCAACAGTACGCACTTTATCTTTCACACTTGTATTGGCTGCACAAAAGCATGAAAAATCATGTGTCCCTAGAATATACTGTGCTGCTTCTTGCATAGCCATAACATTTGGCTTTACACCATTGGTAGGTGTCGCATAAAAACGTCTAAAAGGGCTCTGTACGGCTTCACACGACCAGATATAGCGATATCGCTTACCATGGACGCTAAACCTCGCGTGAAAGTCATCAGACACCTCTTCTATTTGAACAATTCGGATGTCTCTCGGTAATTGGACGTTTAATGCTTGTGCATAACGATCAAGAGGAATGGACAGTGTCGTATCAAAATGGATTACTTGGCCGGTTGCATGCACCTTAGCATCTGTTCTCCCACTTGCTGTCACCTGGACAATCTCATTTTTATGCATGACGGTAAGTACTTTCTGAAGCTCTTCTTGCACTGTACGTTTCTCAGGTTGCACTTGGTAACCAGAGAAATTCGTTCCATCATATGTGATTGTAGCTTTCATTCTTCTTTTCATCGTTATGCAATCTCCTCATTCATTAACTACGAAGGGTTATTAATAATGCTGTCATGACTACAAGTAACAGGATCGCTAATGTATCCTTACTATCCCACTTCAGCTGGCGGTAGCGTGTACGTCCTTCTCCGCCACGATAACCACGTACTTCCATTGCTGTTGCCAAATCCTCTGCACGCTTAAATGCGCTAACGAAGAGTGGTACTAGCAATGGTACAACGGCTTTAACACGTTCTTTTATTGGCCCTGTACTAAGATCCGACCCACGCGCCATTTGTGCCTTCATAATTTTATCCGTCTCATCCATTAGTGTAGGGATGAAGCGAAGCGATATAGACATCATTAATGCTAACTCATGTACAGGTAATTTTAATTTTTTGAATGGATTCAACAGAACTTCTAATCCATCTGTAATTGAAATCGGTGAAGTTGTTAGCGTCAAAATGGATGTCATAAAGACTAATACTAAAAATCTAATAGAAATGAAAATACCTTGCTTCAAACCTTCTTCATATATACTGATAAACTTCCAGTGATAAAGAAGTTCACCTTCCTTCGTGAAAAAAATATGAAGTAAGAATGTAAATGCCATTAATATAATAACCGGCTTCAAGCCATTTATTAAGAAGTATAATTTTATCTGCGAAATAAAGATAACAAGTAATGTAAACACAAACAGAGCTGCATACGTCACAGGATTGTTCGCTAAAAATACGATAATGATAAATGCGAATACAAATAATAGTTTCGAGCGAGGATCTAATTTATGCACGAAGGAATCCCCTGGCATAAAGCGGCCAAAAATCATTTTCTCCATCATTGACCCGCACGCTCCTCTCGAACAGCTTCCGCAATCGCTGATGCGAGCTCTTCTTCCGTTAGACAAAGCGTTGGTAAATTGCGACCGACCTTCTCTTCAAATTCTTTCTGGAAACGTACAATACGCGGGGGCTCTAATCGATACTTCGCCAGCTGCTCAGTATCACCAAATATTTCCTGCGGATTTCCTGTTAGTACACATTTGCCTTCATGCATAATTGCAATTCGATCTGCATAACGTGCCGCATCTTCCATACTATGTGTCACAAGGATTGTCGTTAAATTTCTTTCCTTGTGAAGCTTTAGGAATAAATCCATAATTTCTTTTCTGCCTCGAGGATCAAGTCCTGCCGTTGGCTCATCAAGGACAATTACTTCTGGTTCCATAGCAAGTACCCCTGCAATAGCAACTCGTCGCATTTGACCACCCGATAAATCAAATGGTGATTTATCAAGTACCGTAAGAGGTAAACCTACGAGCTCAATTAAGTGCTGCGCACGTTTTGTCGCTTCGTCTTCAGAGATACCAAAGTTCATCGGACCAAAAATAATATCTTTTAAAACCGTTTCCTCAAATAACTGATGTTCGGGAAATTGAAATACAATCCCTACTTTTTGACGAACCGGTTTTAAATCCTTCGCCTTTTTACCAGCTGTAATAGTCTTGTCCCCTATTTGTATAGTACCTTCTGTAGGTTTTAAAAGGGCATTTAGATGCAGTAATATCGTAGACTTCCCTGAACCTGTATGACCAATAATTGCTTGATAGCTACCTGAAGGAATAGCCAATTCAACATCAAATAACGCTCTCTTTTCAAAAGGCGTTCCTTGTGCATAAGCATAACTTACTTTTTGAAGTTGGATGTCCATAAGTCATTCACCAGCTCTTCTTCTGTCATGTGCTCGCCAAGAAGCTTCACACCATTTTGTTTCAAAAGCTTTGTTAGCTTCATAGCAAATGGTAAATCTAATCCAAGCTCTACTAATTGGTCGCCTAAAGCGAAAATTTCCGATGGTGTTCCTTCAGCAAATTTCTTGCCACCATTCATAAATAACATACGATCAGCTAAAATAGCTTCTTCTAAATCATGCGTAATTGATAGGACCGTTAAACCTGTCTCTTCACGTAATGCTTGTACAGTAGCAAGCACTTCAGCACGACCTTGAGGATCGAGCATTGATGTCGCTTCATCCAAAATCAGTAATCTCGGTTTTAGTGCAAGTGCACCTGCAATGGCCACACGTTGCTTTTGACCACCTGATAAATGCTGTGGCTCATGGTTTAAAAACTGATCCATCTTTACCTGTCTTAGTGCTTCATGTACACGTTTAACCATTTCTTCATATGGTATACCATTGTTTTCAAGTGCAAACGCAACATCATCCTGTACAGTCGCTCCTACAAACTGATTATCAGGATTTTGGAATACCATACCCATTTGAGATCTTATATCCCAAAGATTTTCTTCCGTTAATGACTGATTCAAAACCTTAATCGCTCCTTCTTGTGGGAACAATAAGCCGTTCATAAGGCGCGCGATAGTGGATTTGCCAGATCCGTTATGGCCAACAATCGCAATCCATTCGCCTTCATGCACAGTAAATGACACGTCTTCAACCGCGTTCTTAATATCCGGGTCATCCTGGGAATATGAAAATGTTATGTGATCCAGTGATAAGATTTCATCCATATGTTCAAACTCCTCTCGCTCAACTTCGCTCCGCTGTTCTCTCTAACTTACACTGTTTTATGTATGATTACTAGCTGAAAAGTTTCTACATTAGAAAAATACGACTTTTGCTTATAACGGCGAAAGTCGATTCTCTTCATTACTAATATTTAGTGGACATGAGCAAGGGCTCTTCCAAATTAAATAAAAAAGCGCGCACCCCATTCAGAGAAATGCGCTTTGTTTCGTATCTCCGTTCTTAAAGTTGCTCAGACTTTAAGAGTGAATGAGGTGCGTAGAGCTAAACGAGACGGCACTTATGTCCGCTCATCATAACACTCTGCTTTTAAATTTGTCGTATAAATCTAAATTCTAATTTTTAAAAAAAGAGGGTGCAGTTCAAATAGCTATGAACCAAACACCCTCCTCCGCATCGTATGATTAAACTAGTTCAATCACAACTACAGGCGCACCGTCACCGCGGCGAGGTCCCATTTTCATAATGCGTGTATAACCGCCTTGGCGTTCAGCGTAGCGTGGTGCTACATCATCGAACAATTTTTGCAAAGCGTAAACTGTTGATTCATTGCCTTCAGCGTCAGTTGTAGTAGCTAATTCACGACGAATAAATGTAGCTGCTTGACGACGAGCATGCAAGTCTCCGCGTTTGCCTAAAGTAATCATTTTCTCAACAACCGAACGTAATTCTTTAGCACGAGTTTCTGTCGTTTCAATACGCTCATTGATGATTAAGTCAGTAGCTAAATCGCGTAACATCGCTTTACGTTGAGAACTTGTACGTCCAAGTTTTCTGTAACCCATGGATGTTTCCCTCCTTTGTTCAATAACTGATCAGTCTTTTATATAAAAGTTCGCTTAGTCTTCTTCGCGTAACCCTAAACCAAGCTCTTCTAACTTCGCTTTTACTTCTTCTAATGATTTACGTCCTAGGTTACGAACTTTCATCATGTCGTCCTCAGACTTGTTTGCAAGTTCAAGAACAGTGTTGATACCTGCTCGTTTTAAACAGTTGTAAGAACGCACAGAAAGATCAAGCTCTTCGATAGTCATCTCTAAGACTTTTTCTTTTTGGTCTTCTTCTTTTTCAACCATGATTTCAGCAGTTTGTGCCTCGTCTGTTAAACCAACGAAGATATTTAAGTGCTCGGTTAATATTTTTGCTCCGAGCGAAATCGCCTCTTTAGGACCGATGCTACCATCTGTCCATACATCAAGAGAAAGTTTATCGAAATCAGACGATTGTCCAACACGAGTATTTTCTACTTGAAAGTTGACGCGTGAAACTGGAGTGTAAATAGAGTCGATCGGGATCACGCCAATTGGAAGATCCTCGCGTTTGTTTTGATCAGCAGGAGTGTAACCACGTCCACGTTGCGCATACATACGCATACGAAGATGACCATTTTTAGCAATAGTTGCAATATATAGATCTGGGTTTAACACTTCAACGTCACTGTCATGCGTAATATCCGCAGCAGTTATTACTCCGTCACCTTTGAAATCTATTTCAATGACTTTTTCTTCATCAGAATAGATTTTTAAAGCTAGCTTTTTAATATTCAAAATAATTGATGCAACATCTTCTACAACGCCCTCAATAGTAGAGAACTCGTGTAGTACGCCGTCAATTTGGATTGAAGTAACAGCAGCTCCTGGTAAAGAAGACAGAAGGATACGACGTAAAGAATTTCCCAAAGTGTTTCCATATCCACGTTCAAGTGGTTCTACAACAAACTTGCCGTATTTGGCATCATCGCTGATCTCAACGGTTTCAATCTTTGGTTTTTCAATTTCGATCATTCAAATTTACCCTCCTTCAAAACATCGAATGTATGATTTTTATTTCCTACATTAAATCGAATGTCTAATCAATCATGTGTCTGCACAATTCAGTTTGTACAAGAAATGAGATTCTCAATCAATAGATTGAGATTCATCAATTATACACGACGACGTTTTGGTGGGCGACAACCGTTATGTGGAACTGGAGTTACATCTTTAATTGCTGTAACGTCTAAACCTGCAGCTTGAAGCGCACGAATAGCAGCTTCACGACCTGCACCAGGACCCTTAACAGTTACTTCTAAAGTTTTTAAACCATGCTCGATTGATGTTTTAGCAGCAGCTTCAGCAGCCATTTGTGCAGCAAAAGGAGTTGATTTACGAGAACCACGGAATCCTAGAGCACCTGCACTTGACCAAGAAACAGCGTTACCTTGCATGTCAGTGATGGTTACAATTGTATTATTAAATGTAGAACGGATGTGAGCAATACCAGATTCGATATTCTTTTTCACACGACGTTTACGAGTTTGTTGTTTACGTGCCATGTTAAGAAGAAACCTCCTTTACCGATTATTTTTTCTTGTTCGCTACAGTTTTACGAGGACCTTTACGCGTACGCGCATTGTTCTTCGTATTTTGACCGCGAACAGGTAAACCGCGACGGTGACGGATACCACGGAAAGATCCGATTTCCATCAAACGTTTGATGTTTAGAGAGATCTCACGACGAAGATCACCTTCTAGTTTGTATGTGTCTAATTGTTCACGGATTTTGTTAAGTTCGTCTTCAGTAAGATCGCGAACTCGAGTACTTTCAGAAACACCTGCTCCAGCAAGAACTTGCTTAGCAGTAGTGTTACCTACTCCGTAAATGTAAGTTAATGAAATTACAACGCGTTTGTCGCGAGGAATGTCAACACCAGCAATACGTGCCATATACGTTGTGCACCTCCTTCAAATTAACCTTGTTTTTGTTTGTGTTTAGGATTTTCACAGATTACCATTACTTTACCGCGTCGGCGAATAACTTTACATTTTTCGCAGATCGGTTTCACAGATGGTCTCACTTTCATCTAACCTAACCTCCTTAGTGGTCCGGAGTGCAAAAGATTATTTAAAACGGTATGTGATACGACCGCGAGTTAAGTCATATGGAGATAACTCAATAGTTACTTTATCTCCAGGCAAGATGCGAATAAAGTGCATACGAATTTTGCCTGATACATGAGCAAGAACTGTATGACCATTTTCTAATTCTACCTTAAACATCGCGTTTGGCAAAGTCTCAACAACTGTGCCTTCGATTTCAATTACATCGTCTTTCGCCATCGACCCTGTCTCCCTTCTATATGCAATTCAGGTTCCCATCTTCAAATCAAACGGAATTTGCTTCAAGTTTTTTTCTTTCATGAAAGAAACGACTCGTCTCAACATATGTTTGGATTGTATGAGAGATGTTCGAAAGACGCTCATCAGGTTTCGCTTCTTACAACCCATGGAATTGACTTTCCGTTTGAACCTTGTTTCCCTCATGTCAACATGACCATCCGGAATTGCCTTGGATAAGATCCTTCCATACCCGTTTACATAGATGCTTCCACGAAACCCATTATACCCTTTCAGAACTAGGATTGCATCGAGGACAAAGGGTATCCCGTATACCGATACATCTAATTCATCAGTGCATAGACCGGGCACAATATGCTTTTGCAGCTCTCGAAAATACATTTCCGTTGCTACCGCATACTCCCCGCGGAGGCAGTTATCTGCACCCGGGATTCGGGTATTAGTTGCGGCTGCCCTGTAATAGAGCATCTACGTCAGCAAAAACATCTGAGATATCTTGCTGTCCGTTGATATTTGTTAACACGTTTTTAGCTTGATAAAAATCAAGTAAAGGTTGTGTTTGTTTGATATTTATTTCCAGGCGATTAGAAACCGTTTCTGGATTATCGTCTGCTCTTTGATAAAGTTCTCCTCCGTCTTTATCACAAATGCCTTCCTCTTTAGAAGGATTAAACACTAAGTGATAAGCCGAGCCACATACTTTACAGATACGACGACCTGTTAAACGTTTAATCAACTCTTCTTGTTCTACTTGAATATTTACTACATATTCTATTCTCTTACCAAGATCAGATAAAATATTATCTAACGCATCAGCTTGTTCAATAGTACGTGGAAAACCATCTAGTAGGAAGCCTTGATCACAATCAGGTTGGCTTAAGCGTTCGCGAACGATTCCAATCGTCACTTCATCAGGTACAAGAGCACCTTTATCAATAAACGATTTCGCTAAAAGACCTAATTCCGTACCACCTTTAATAGCTGCACGGAACATATCGCCTGTAGAAATATGAGGGATTGCGTACTTCTCAACAATTTTATCTGCTTGAGTGCCTTTACCAGCACCAGGCAAACCCATCAAAACGATATTCATACGGAGAGAGCCCCCTCAAGTTATTGTGAAGGTTTAAGGAACGAAAATCGTCCCTAAAAACCAACATTATTTCATGAAACCTTTGTAGTGGCGTTTCACAAGTTGTGATTCTAATTGTTTCATCGTTTCCAGTGCAACACCGACAACGATTAGTAGACTAGTACCGCCAATTTGAGCCGATGCTGGAAGCTTCGCAACATTAATAAAAATGATTGGAAGAATCGCAACAAGCGACAAGAAGATCGCACCTACAAACGTTAAGCGATATAAAACAGTTGTTAGATAATCTTGAGTGCTTTTACCTGGGCGAATACCCGGTATATAGGCACCTTGCTTTTTCAAATTATCCGCAACTTTTTCAGGATTCACTTGAACGAACGCATAGAAATATGCAAACGCTATAATTAACGCTACATAGATGATCATCCCAACTGGTTGAGAATAATCAAACGTTCTTTCAATGAACTGAGTTACTTTATTATCTCCAAAGAAAGTTGCAATTGTTCTAGGCGTTACGATAAACGCAACAGCAAAGATAACTGGGATAACCCCAGCAGCATTTACTTTCAATGGTAAATGGGATTGTTGTGCACCTCTTTGAGCACCAGCACGTTTTGCATATTGAATAGGAATTTTACGCAACGCTTGTTGAACGTAAATAACACCCACAACAATTACAAGAGCGGCCAATACAATAAGAGCCATTACGATAATACGGATGAACAATTGCTCTCCCGCATTTTCGAATTGTGAAGCATAAATTTGATTCACAGTGTTTGGCAATGCAGCTACGATACCTGCGAAGATGATAATGGAAATACCATTTCCTACACCTTTTTCAGTAATTAGCTCACCTAACCAAAGTAAAAATGCAGTACCAGCAGTTAACACAATCGCAATTGTTAAGTACGTCATAACACCCTCATCTTTAATCAATGAACCGCCGTACATACGGTTGAAACCGTAAGACATTGCGATTGATTGAATAAATGCAAGGATAATTGCGAAGTAACGTGTAAATTGAGCGATTTTACGTCGACCAACTTCACCTTGTTTTGACCACTCGGTGAACTTTTGGACAACATCCATTTGCAATAGCTGAACTATGATTGAAGCCGTAATGTAAGGCATAATACCCATAGCAAAAATCGAGAAGTTTTTCAAAGCTCCTCCACCAAATGTATTTAAGAAACCAACTAAACTGTACTGATCAGTGGCTTTTAATACATTGGCGTCGACGTTTGGTACCGGTATAAACGTTCCAAGACGGAATACGACCAACATCAAAAGAGTGAAAATGATTTTATTTCTAATATCTCTCACGCGCATAAAGTTAGAGATTGTTTGAAACATTAAATCACCTCGATTTGTCCGCCGGCATTCTCAATTGCTTCTTTAGCAGAAGCTGAGAATTTATGAGCTTTAACAGTAAGCTTTTTCTCAACAGTTCCATTACCTAGAACTTTGATTCCAGCTTTCTCGTTGCTCACAACACCAGTTTCAATTAATAAAGCTGGTGTTACTTCTGTGCCGTCTTCAAAACGATTTAAAGCGTCAAGGTTTACGATAGCGTATTCTTTACGATTAATGTTCGTAAATCCACGTTTAGGTAAACGACGGAACAATGGGTTTTGACCGCCTTCAAATCCTGGACGAACGCCGCCGCCAGAACGAGAATTTTGACCTTTATGCCCCTTACCAGAAGTTTTACCGTTACCAGAACCGATACCACGACCTACGCGGTTACGTTCTTTACGTGAACCTAAAGCTGGTTCTAACTCATGAAGTTTCATATGGGTGGCACCTCCTTGTTATTGATTTTTCGAATTAAATCTCTGTAACAGTAACTAAGTGTGCTACTTTTGTGATCGCACCGCGAACAGCCACATTGTCTGGATGTTCAACAGTATGATTTACTTTACGTAAGCCAAGCGCTTCGATTGTTTTACGTTGAGCAGGTTTAGTACCGATTAAACTTTTAGTAAGGGTAATTTGTAGTTTAGTTGACATATTATTCCCCCCCTTAACCTAATAGTTCTTCTACTGATTTACCGCGAAGTTTTGCAACTTCTTCAGCATGTTTAAGTTCAGATAAACCTCTAACAGTAGCGCGAACCATGTTAATTGGCGTATTTGAACCAAGTGATTTTGAAAGAATATCAGTGATACCAGCAAGCTCTAATACAGCACGAACTGGTCCACCAGCGATAACTCCTGTACCAGGAGCAGCAGGTTTAATCATGATGTTACCTGCACCGAAGCGACCCATGATTAAGTGTGGTGTTGTACCACCAACACGTGGAACTTCGATCAAGTTTTTCTTCGCATCTTCTACTGCTTTGCGAATTGCATCAGGTACTTCCTGAGCTTTACCTGTACCGAAACCAACATGGCCATTACGGTCTCCAACCACTACTAGTGCAGTGAAGCGGAAACGACGTCCACCTTTAACAACTTTAGCAACGCGGTTGATCGTAACAACGCGTTCTTCAAGTTCTAGTTTGTTTGCGTCAATGCGACTCATGAAATGTGTACCTCCTTCTTATTAAAATTCTAAACCATTTGTACGTGCAGCTTCAGCTAAAGCTTTAACACGTCCATGATATAAGTAACCACCACGGTCAAATACAACAGCTTTGATGTTTTTTTCCGCAGCGCCTTTAGCGATAGTTTCACCGATTTTTGTAGCAGCTTCTAAGTTACCAGCAGTTCCTTCAAACTCTTTATCCATAGTTGAAGCACTTACTAGTGTTAGGCCTTTAGAATCATCGATAAGTTGCGCGTAAATGTGTTTGTTTGAACGGAATACGTTTAAACGTGGACATTCAGCAGTACCAGTAATTTTAGAACGCACGCGCGCATGACGTTTTTTACGAACTTGATTCTTATCTTGTTTCGTAATCACAGAGGTCACTCCTTTCTAATGCTTTAAGCAGCATTATTTACCTGTTTTACCTTCTTTACGACGAACGAATTCGCCTTCATAACGAATCCCTTTACCTTTATAAGGCTCTGGTGGACGCACTTGACGAATGTTAGAAGCAAGTGCTCCAACACGTTCTTTGCTAATCCCTTTAACGATAACTTTAGTGTTTGAAGGAACTTCTACAGTTACTCCTTCTTCAGGTGTGAACTCAACTGGATGTGAGTAACCTACGTTCAATACAAGTTTAGTTCCTTGTAATTGAGCACGGTAACCTACCCCAACTAATTCAAGTGCACGTTCAAATCCTTCAGAAACACCAGTGATCATGTTTGCTAAAAGAGCACGAGTTGTACCATGGTTAGTACGGTGGTCTTTTGACTCAGAAGGACGAGATACTGTAATCACGTTACCTTCTTGTTCAATTTTCATATCTTTGTTAAAAGAGCGAACAAGTTCACCTTTTGGTCCTTTAACAGTTACTGTGTTGTCAGCAGCGACAGTTACAGTAACAGTAGCAGGTACCTCGATTGGTTTTTTACCTACGCGAGACATTTATGTTGCACCTCCATTCTTTTGTTGCTAATTACCAAACGTAAGCTAAGATTTCTCCGCCAACTTGTTTAGCGCGAGCTTCTTTATCAGTTAATAAACCGTTTGAAGTTGAAACTAAAGCGATTCCTAGTCCGTTCAACACTTTAGGTACTTCGTTAGTTTTCGCATAAACGCGTAAACCTGGTTTAGAAATACGTTTTAATCCTGTAATAACACGTTCGTTTTCTTGGCCATATTTTAAGAAGATACGGATGATACCTTGTTTGTCATCTTCTACATACTCAACGTCACGTACAAAACCTTCACGCTTAAGAATTTCAGCGATCTCTTTTTTGATATTAGAAGCCGGAACCTCTAATTTCTCGTGACGGACCATGTTAGCATTACGAATGCGTGTAAGCATATCTGCAATCGGATCTGTCATTGTCATTACATTTACCTCCTTCCCAAATTAGGGGATTACCAGCTGGCTTTTTTCACGCCAGGAATTTGTCCCTTATATGCAAGTTCTCGGAAACAAATACGGCAAAGTTTAAATTTGCGGTATACAGAGTGTGGACGCCCACAGCGTTCACAACGAGTGTATTCTTGCACTTTAAACTTTTGCGTGCGTTGTTGTTTAACGATCATTGATTTTTTAGCCACGTTTTCGCCCTCCTTGTTTTATTACTTTTGGAACGGCATACCGAATTGAGTTAGTAACTCGCGAGCTTCTTCATCAGAGTTCGCAGTAGTTACGATAACGATATCCATACCGCGTACTTTAGAAACTTTATCGTAGTCGATTTCTGGGAAGATTAATTGCTCTTTAATACCAAGAGTATAGTTACCGCGACCGTCAAATGCTTTTTTAGAAACACCACGGAAGTCACGTACACGTGGAAGAGAAACAGCGATTAGTTTATCCAAGAATTCATACATACGCTCACCGCGTAATGTAACTTTCGCACCGATTGGCATTCCTTCACGAAGACGGAAACCTGCGATAGATTTTTTAGCTTTAGTTACAACAGGTTTTTGACCTGTGATTAATGCTAATTCTTCAACAGCTGAGTCAAGAACTTTAGAGTTTTGAACTGCGTCACCAACACCCATGTTAATAACGATTTTGTCAACTTTAGGAACTTGCATAACTGATGTATATTCAAACTTGCTCATAAGAGCAGGTGAAACCTCGTTTACAAATTTTTCTTTTAGGCGGCTCATGTGTTTGTACCTCCCTTCTCTATAACTTATTTATCGATTACTGCACCTGATTTTTTTGCTACACGAACTTTTTTGCCATCTTCGATTTTGTAACCTACGCGAGTCGGCTCGCCAGATTTTGGATCGATTAGCATTACGTTCGAAACGTGAATTGCTGCCTCTTGGCTGACAATTCCACCTTGTGGGTTAACTTGGTTAGGTTTTACGTGTTTTTTGACGATGTTTACACCTTCAACTAGTACACGATCATTTTTAGGGAAAGCAGCAAGAATTACACCTGTTTTGCCTTTTTCTTTACCTGAAATAACCTTTACCTTGTCGCCTTTTTTAACATGCATTCTGTCGCACCTCCTTGATTGGCACTTTCATGAAAATTAAAGAACTTCCGGAGCTAAAGATACGATTTTCATGAAACTGTTGTCACGTAATTCACGTGCTACAGGTCCGAAAATACGAGTTCCGCGTGGTGATTTGTCATCTTTGATGATTACACATGCGTTCTCATCGAATTTGATGTAAGTACCGTCTTTACGACGAACGCCGCTTTTCGTACGAACGATTACAGCTTTAACTACTTCACCCTTCTTGACAACGCCACCTGGTGTTGCTTTCTTGACAGTACATACGATTACATCGCCGATGTTCGCAGTCTTACGTCCAGAACCACCAAGTACTTTGATAGTTAATACTTCTTTCGCACCTGAGTTGTCAGCAACTTTTAAACGGGTTTCTTGTTGGATCACTTAGGTTACCTCCCTTCGGACGTTGTTAGTTCCGAAATTTAATTAGATAATAACCGCTTTTTCTACTACTTCAACCAAACGGAAACGTTTAGTAGCTGATAGCGGACGAGTTTCCATAATGCGGACGATATCTCCAACTTTTGCTTCGTTGTTTTCATCATGCGCCTTGAATTTCTTAGAGTATTTTACACGTTTGCCATAAAGCTTATGCTTTTTGTGAGTTTCAATTAAAACTGAGATAGTTTTATCCATTTTATCTGAAACTACGCGGCCAGTGTAAACTTTGCGTTGGTTACGCTCAGTCATGCTGCAAACCTCCTTTATCAGTTATTTGCACTGATTTCTCTTTCACGAATCACAGTTTTCATACGCGCAATTGCTTTGCGTACTTCGCGGATGCGAGCTGTGTTTTCTAATTGACCAGTCGCCAATTGGAAGCGAAGGTTAAAAAGCTCTTCTTTCAGTGATTTTACTTTAGTTTCGATTTCTGCTGTTGTAAGTTCACGGATTTCATTAGCTTTCATTAGATTCACCACCAATTTCTTCACGTTTAACAATCTTACATTTCACAGGAAGCTTATGAGATGCTAAACGAAGTGCTTCACGAGAGATTTCCTCAGAAACGCCTCCGATTTCGAACATAATTTTTCCTGGTTTAACTACTGCTACCCATCCTTCAGGAGCACCTTTACCTGAACCCATACGCACTTCTAGAGGCTTTTTCGTATATGGTTTATGTGGGAAGATTTTAATCCAAACTTTACCGCCACGTTTCATGTAACGAGTCATCGCGATACGTGCAGATTCGATTTGACGGTTAGTGATCCAGCTAGCTTCAGTTGCTTGTAAACCGAATTCGCCGAATGCAATTTCTTTACCGCCTTTCGCTTCTCCACGCATTTTTCCGCGGTGTACACGACGGTATTTTACGCGTTTTGGCAATAACATATTATTTGCCTCCTTCCTCAGAGTTCTTCTTCACTGGAAGGACTTCACCGCGGTAAATCCATACTTTAACACCTAATTTACCATAAGTAGTGTCAGCTTCTGCATGAGCATAATCAATGTCAGCACGAAGAGTATGAAGCGGAACAGTTCCTTCACTATAATGTTCAGCACGCGCGATATCAGCGCCGCCTAGACGACCAGATACTTGAGTTTTAATCCCTTTAGCGCCTGCACGCATTGTGCGTTGAATAGTTTGTTTTTGTGCACGACGGAATGATACACGGTTTTCTAATTGGCGAGCAATGTTCTCTGCTACCAATTTAGCGTCAAGATCCGCACGTTTGATTTCAACAATATTGATGTGAACGCGTTTACCAGTGATTTTGCCAAGGTTTTTACGAAGTGATTCCACTTCAGTACCGCCCTTACCAATTACCATACCTGGTTTTGCAGTGTGAATTGTAATATTAACACGGTTTGCAGCGCGTTCGATTTCTACTTTAGAAACTGAAGCTTCTTTTAAGCTTGTTTCAATGTATTTACGTACTTTAATGTCTTCATGAAGTAAAGTAGCGTACTCTTTTTCAGCGTACCATCTAGATTCCCAATCACGAATGACACCAACACGTAATCCTATTGGATGTACTTTTTGACCCACGTATTATCCCTCCTTCTTCTCAGATACCACTAGAGTAATGTGGCTTGTACGTTTGTTAATTGCGCTTGCACGTCCTTGTGCGCGTGGACGGAAACGTTTTAACGTTGGACCTTCATCAACGAATACTTCTGAAATAACTAAGTTATTTACATCTAAATCATAGTTATGTTCAGCATTTGCAACTGCAGATTTTAGTACTTTTTCAACTACAGGAGACGCTGCTCTTGGAGTGTGACGTAAAATTGCAACCGCTTCGCCAATTTGCTTACCTCGGATCAAATCAACCACTAAGCGGACTTTACGAGGAGCAATGCGAACTGTGCGAGCAATAGCTTTAGCTTCTTGCATCAGGATTTACCTCCCCTCATATTAGCGTACTGATGTTTTCTTATCATCTGCACCATGACCTTTATATGTGCGTGTTGGTGCGAACTCACCTAGTTTATGACCTACCATATCTTCAGTCACGTATACAGGAACATGTTTACGTCCATCATATACAGCGATAGTTAGTCCGATAAAGTTCGGGAAGATTGTAGAACGGCGAGACCAAGTCTTGATAACTTGTTTTTTCTCAGAAGCCTCTTGTGCTTCCACTTTTTTCATTAAGTGGTCATCGACAAAAGGTCCTTTTTTCAAGCTGCGACCCATATTGGAGCCTCCCTCCGTGATCCCACTACGGTTCTTTCAACGAACCGCAGTCTAATCACTTTATTTTTTACGACGACGAATGATAAGTTTGTCGGATTTATTTTTCTTGTTACGAGTTTTATAACCAAGAGCTGGTTTACCCCATGGTGTCATTGGTGATTTACGTCCGATTGGAGAACGTCCTTCACCACCACCGTGTGGGTGATCGTTCGGGTTCATTACAGATCCACGTACAGTTGGGCGTTTGCCTAACCAACGAGTACGACCTGCTTTACCGATTTTGATTAATTCGTGTTGTTCGTTACCAACTTGACCAATTGTAGCACGGCAAGTAGCAAGGATCATGCGAACTTCACCAGATTGAAGACGAACTATTACGTATTTACCCTCTTTACCAAGGATTTGAGCTGATGTACCAGCAGAACGTACTAATTGTCCACCTTTACCAGGTTTCATTTCGATGTTATGGATTGTAGTACCCATTGGCATATTTTCAAGTGGTAACGCGTTACCTACTTTAATATCAACATCTGCACCTGATAAAATTGTCATTCCTACAACTAGACCTTTAGGTGCTAGGATGTAGCGTTTTTCACCATCTGCATAATTAATTAGTGCAATGTTTGCAGAACGGTTTGGATCATATTCGATAGTAGCAACGCGTCCTGGAATGCCATCTTTCAAACGTTTGAAATCAATGACACGATATTGGCGTTTATGGCCACCACCGTTATGACGAACAGTGATTTTACCTTGGTTATTACGACCAGCTTTGCGTTTAGTCGGTTCTAACAATGATTTCTCAGGCTTGTTAGTTGTGATTTCAGCAAAGTCAGATGACGTCATGTTACGACGACCATTTGAGGTAGGCTTATACTTTTTAATCGCCATTTGAGTTCCCTCCTTCTTTATTGTTCAATAATGAACGAAAATTACATTTCGAATAATTCGATTTCGTTGCCAGCAACTAATTTAACGATTGCTTTACGGCGTTTGTTTGTGTAACCACCGAATTTACCAACGCGTTTGTATTTACCTTTGTAGTTCATGATGTTTACTTTCTCAACTTTAACACCAAAGATAGATTCAACAGCGTCTTTAACTTCAGTTTTGTTGGCACGAGTGTCAACTTCAAATGTATATTTGTTTTCTGCCATTAGTTCTGAAGAACGCTCAGTAATGACAGGACGTTTTAAAATATCACGTGCTTCCATTAACCAAGCACCTCCTCAACTTTTTCTACAGCAGCTTTAGTGAAAACTACTTTTTCGTGACCTAAAAGATCAAGAACGTTAATACCAGCAGCTGGTACAACAGTAATGCCTTGGATGTTACGAGCAGACAATGCTACGTTTTCATCTAAATTAGCAGTTACGAATAATGCTTTAGATTCGATTGAAAGATCTTTAAGAACTTTTACGAAATCTTTAGTTTTTGGTGTGTCTAGTTTAAGAGCATCTAGTACTAAGAAATTAGTTTCTAATACTTTAGCAGATAGAGCTGATTTAAGAGCTAAACGACGTACTTTTTTCGGTAGTTTGTAGCTATAGCTACGAGGTACTGGACCGAATACTACGCCACCGCCACGCCATTGTGGAGAGCGGATAGAACCTTGACGAGCACGTCCTGTTCCTTTTTGCTTCCATGGTTTACGACCACCGCCAGCAACTTCAGAACGGTTTTTTACTTTATGGTTACCTTGACGTAATGAAGCGCGTTGAGCGATAACTGCGTCGAATAACACGTTTTGGTTTGGTTCGATTCCGAAGATTGCATCGTTTAATTCGATTTCACCAACAGAAGAACCCGTTTGACTAAGCAAAGATACTTTTGTCATTCCTGTTTCCTCCTTTCTTCGGTAAGTTAGTTAGCTTTAATAGCAGCTTTAACTGTTACTAATGCTTTACGAGAACCAGGAACATTACCTTTAATAAGTAGTAAGTTGCGTTCAACGTCAACTTTTACAATTTCCAAGTTTTGGATTGTAACAACTCCGCCACCCATTTGACCAGGTAATTTCTTTTGTTTGAATACGCGGTTCGGAGCAACTGGACCCATTGAACCAGGACGACGGTGGTAACGAGAACCGTGGGACATTGGACCACGAGATTGTCCGTGGCGTTTAATAACACCTTGGAAACCTTTACCCTTAGTAACACCTGTTACATCTACTACATCGCCTTCTGCGAAAATTTCAACTTTGACTTCTTGACCAACCTCGTACTCAGCTAAGTTTACATCGCGGATTTCGCGGATGAAGCGCTTAGGAGCAGTGCTTGCTTTAGCTACGTGTCCTTTTTCAGGTTTGTTAGAAAGCTTTTCGCGCTTATCTTCGAAACCGATTTGGATTGCTTCGTAACCGTCTGTATCAACTGATTTCTTTTGAAGTACTACGTTTGGAGTAGCTTCAACAACAGTTACAGGGATTAAATCACCGTTCTCAGCAAAAACTTGCGTCATACCGATTTTTCTACCTAAGATTCCTTTGGTCATTTGTCACACCTCCTGTGATTATTGTTTTTCTATTTTCATTTTTACCATTAAAGTTTGATTTCAATATCAACGCCAGATGGTAAATCAAGTTTCATTAACGCGTCAACAGTTTGTGGTGTTGGGTTAACGATATCGATCAGACGTTTATGAGTACGCATCTCGAATTGCTCACGAGAATCTTTGTACTTATGCACGGCACGCAGAATTGTGTACACCGATTTTTCAGTTGGAAGTGGAATCGGACCTGATACACTTGCACCTGAACGTTTAGCAGTTTCCACAATTTTCTCAGCAGATTGATCAAGAATTCTATGATCATATGCTTTCAAACGGATACGGATCTTTTGTTTTGCCATTATTTTCCCTCCTTTTCGCCTATTTCCTAGACATTCTCCACGGAAATTTCTCCGTCACACGCGCCATGGCAATGCGGCCGGGTGTGTCGGCAACCTCCCGCTTCATCGCAGTCGAAGACCAACATTTGATATTATACACATAAAAAAAAGAATAAGCAAGTGTTTTCGCTAAACTCTTTTCAATGTCATGTTTATTCTGTGTTATCTTCACCTTTTGCTCTTCAGCAGATTTCAAGTATATAAAAAATATAGCTATATTGCAAACTATAAGTAATAAAAAAGGATGCAATTCAATTCGAATTGCATCCTTACTATTATAAGAAGTATACACAAGCAATCCAACCAAAGACAATGAGTGGAATATTGACGAAGATAAACGTCGGTACACATGTATCCCAAATATGATCGTGCTGTCCGTCGACGTTCAATCCAGCTGTTGGTCCTAGAGTTGTATCAGAAGCTGGCGATCCAGCATCTCCAAGAGCACCCGCTGTCCCAATCAAACACATAATTGCTAATGGGCTTAACCCAAGTTCTACAGACAAAGGAACAAATAGTGTTGCAATGATCGGAATTGTCGCAAAGGATGAACCAATTCCCATCGTTACGATTAAACCAATGATTAGCATAACAAATACAGCTAAACTAGTATTTCCTTCGAATATACTCAACGAACTGCTGATTAGGCTATCTATATCTCCTGTTGCATTTATAACAGAAGCAAAGCCGTTTGCTGCAATCATAACAAAGCCGATAAATGACATCATGCGCATTCCATCTGTTAAAACTTCATCCGCTTCTCTCCATTTCAAAGCTCCAGTCACATACATAACGGTAATACCTGCAAATGCACCAACTATCATGGAATCAGTTGCAATCTGTGTATAGAGCGCTGCAATTAATGCCATGATAGTTGAAATAATTACTCTTTTACTAACCTTTAGTTCTATAGA
The DNA here is from genome assembly GCF_050279675.1 of Viridibacillus sp. NPDC093762. Lineage (NCBI taxonomy): Bacteria > Bacillati > Bacillota > Bacilli > Caryophanales > Caryophanaceae > Viridibacillus > Viridibacillus sp. NPDC093762. The sequence goes on from NZ_JBNNUK010000006.1 coordinate 24,615, forward strand.
AGAAGTTTCAACTCCTGCTTCTTCATAGCGGCGAGGTTTACGATAAAAGAATAAAGCGACAACTAAACCAATCAGCATCCCTAACACAGGAATGGCCATTGCTATCGGAACATCATTCACAGATACATCCATACCAGCCTTTGTTACTTGAGTTGCTATTATCTCTTGGAAAATGGAACCAAATCCTGAAGGTACAAAACTATATGTGCCTACTAAACCAACGGCAATAATTGTAGAGATGATTCGACGATCTACTTCAAGCATATTTAGGATTTTCAAAATTGGCGGAATCAATAATGGAATAAATGCTATATGAATCGGAATTAAGTTTTGAGAGAATACGGCCATTGCAAAAATTAGAAAGAAGATCAAAGCCTTCACTAATCCTCGTTTATTATTTTCCCCGTTTTTATTTAAGATTTTTAGAATCGATGCAATCATTAGTTCAGGAATGCCTGTTTTTGAAATGGCCATTGCAAAACCACCTAATAATCCATAACTCAAAGCTATTGTTGCCCCTGCTCCTAACCCTTCTGTAAATGTTTCTACAGTTTTAGAAATTCCCATACCACTTGTTAGGCCCCCTGCAAACGCACCTAATACAAGTGAAAGAACAACATTTATACGCAATAAACTTAATATCAACATGACAGCTATTGCTATAATTACTGCATTCATATTTTTCACTTCACTTTCATACTCTAGCTCTCTAGTTCGATAAAGTAATTATAAGTAGATTAATTATTATTGTCAATAAAAAATCCCACGCAAAGTAATACTCTACGTGGGATTTCTTCTGTAATTATAAACTTTCATTTACAACTTTGCGGTAATACGTAACGGACAACAATGCAAATACCGAATAAAGTAACGCGTAAATACTCATTGTCAGAATTAATGGTGTTGTTAGCTCTGTACCAAATAACATCCAGCCTGATTTAACAGCAAAATAACTGTGTAATAACCCTATCAGAAGTGGTACACCAAAGTTAAAAGTTTGTTTCATATATATACCCTTCATAATCTCTGACTTTGTAAAGCCGATTTTACGAAGAACTGTATAAGATTCTCTTTCATCTTCTGCATCGGACATTTGCTTAAAGTATAAAACGCTACCTGTTGCCAGTAAGAATGCTAAGCCGAGGAATGCTGTAATGAAAATGACATTACCCCATAATTCTAATGCAGCAGTTTTATTACCTTCCTGAGTCCATGCAAAAAATTGTTTTTCTTTCCCCTTTGTATCCTTTGTGGTGAATTTTCCGTCATTGGTTGTCTTTATATATATTCCTTGAACCTTCTCCAAATCTTTTTCTTCAAATGAGTAACCTTCTTGCTCATACCAAATGGTGTTCTTCTGAATTTTCGCATCTGTTGCTAACTTATCAAAATATTGGTCTGTAACAACGATAGCTGCACTGCCATATGAAAGTTGACTTGTAATAATCCCTCTTTTTTCAAGTCCGATCATTTTTAGTTTTGATTTACCTTCTGTTGTATGCACAGTCATAGACTTACCAACTTCTAGAGGCATTAATTCTGCAAGCATACCGCTATATCCTACTAGATAGGCTTCTCCCTCTTTTAAACTAGCTTCAGGGTAAATTTTCTTCATATCGCTTACCTTTGTCACTATAGAATCAAGTCGTATATTTCCTTTAATATCACTAGATATTGGTTTCTTCATCAAGCTTGAAATATCAATATCTACATTCAACAAAGAAAACTCATATTTTTTAAAGTTTATATTTTCTTTTTGAAGTTGTTCTTCAAACGTTTTATTTTGTTCATTTAATGTAATGACGTCAAAAGGGACAGCTTGCTTTGCACTCGCACCTGCTGAATAGTACGCAATATAAGATAATGACATAATAGCTAAAGCAACTGCAGTCATTACTGTAATAAGTGTTAAAGACTTCGCATTTCCCTTCATGCGATGCATAATAGGTGTTAATGCCAGTACATCAGTTAATGATAGATGTCCTTTCTTCCCTTTACGAATTATATTCATAATTAAAGATACTGAAAAACGGAAAACAAAGAAGGTCCCTATAATAGTTGAAGCTAGTATTGTAACCATCTTTATTACTAACTGATTAATAGTAGCAGAATCAAAATCAAATAAATGTGTTGATTTATAATATCCAAAGATGATTAATACTAAGCCTACTAGACCTAATAACATTTGAAACAATCCAAAATGTTTCACACGCGTATCACCTTTTTTACTTGCAGAAAACAAATCAAGTAACGTTGAACGACGAATCACGAAAATAGTTTGAATAGTTATTACTACCAATAGAATTAAAAAAACAACAAGTGTTTGGAAAAGTGCCTGTGAAGAAAATACAATGTCCACAAGAGCCTTTTTAGCAATTAGCTTCAATAGCATCATCGCAAATACCCGTGATGTTAAAAAACCAATACTTACCCCTACAGCTGTTGCACCTGTCCACAATAATATATTTTCAATCGCTAATAGACGTACAACTGTGCTCTTCGACATTCCTATTAATTGATATAAACCGATTTCTTTACTTCTGCGCTTCATAAAAAGATGGTTAGCGTAAATTACAAAAAACGTCACAATGAATACTAACATCACTGAAGCAGCTTTAAATCCTGCTGTACCTGTAGGACTTTCTTTTGTCATTTCTGAAACACTCGGGTTAAATTGCAAAGTCACAAACGCAAAGTACAATGTCACACTAAATATCAAAGCAAAAAAGTATAAATAATAATGTGTAATATTCTTTTTCATACTTCGGAGTACGAGTTGACTAATTGTCATAACCGTCACCGCCTAAAACACCTTGCGTATTCATTATTTCTTGGAAGAACATTTTACGGTTTTTTTCACCTTTATAAAGCTCTGTATAGAGTTGACCGTCTTTCAAGAATAATACTCGACTACAAAAACTCGCTGCTACTGGATCATGGGTAACCATCATGATTGTCACCCTTTGCTTCTCATTAATAGTAGCTAAGTTCTCTAACAGAGCTGTAGCTGATTTTGAATCTAGCGCCCCTGTTGGCTCATCCCCAAATACGATCGATGGATTTGAAATAAGTGCACGTGCGGCAGATGTTCTTTGTTTTTGCCCACCCGATATTTCATTCGGATATTTATTAGCCAACTCACGTATATCTAATAAATCTGTTAGTGTATTGAAACGACTTTCAGCTTCAGATTTTGATACTTTACTAATAGATAGAGGTAGTAATATATTCTCTTTCACAGTTAATGTATCTAGTAAGTTATAGTCTTGAAATATAAAACCTAACTGTTCCCGGCGAAACTTCGATAGCTCTTTCTCTTTCATCTTCCTTAAATCATTACCACCAATTTCTATGACACCTTCAGTTGCATTGTCAATTGAACATAGAACATTTAACAAAGTCGTCTTCCCTGAACCTGATGGACCCATGATACCAACAAATTCCCCTTCATTAACCTCTATATCAATACCTTTCAAGACTTCTTGAGCAGTTAATTTACGTCCATATACTTTTTTAACTTTACGCGCTTTTAAAATAGCCATTACAATTCCTCCCTCTCACTTATATGACCATTCTATATAATTTCAAAATAAGAATCGTTTGATTAACATGACAAACAAAAAAAGTAGGTGACATTTTCGTCATCTACTCATGATTTTAATGAATTCATTTTTTAAAGGAAAACGTAGGGAAAAGACTGTTCCTACTTTCTCTTCAGACTGCACAAATATTTGGATACCTAGTTTTGATGCTGCATTTTTGGCCAAATATAACCCCATTCCAGTTGAAGCAGTTTGATGCCGACCAATTTTACCAGTAAAAGACTTATTAAAAATGCGTGGCAAGTCAGCCTGGCTAATCCCTATACCCGAGTCTTTAATATATAGATATACATGACCGTCTGAATCCTTTGATGTGTAAACGTGTATATCTGAATTATCATTACTATATTTGACTGCATTAGAAAGTAATTGACGAATAATAAAGGATGTCCATTTTTGATCAGTTAGTACTTCAGCATCAAGATTCTCAATATCAAAGCCAATACCTTTCTCAATACACCATGTTTGCAAATTCTTAATCTCTCTTAGTATTGTTTGCCTAATTGATATTATCTCCATCCTGTTGTCATTCTCTATTGTAGAAAGTCTAATATGATGTAATTCCTGATCAAGTAGCAAATGGATTCTTAACCACTCAATTTCAAGGCGCTTCTTTAAAGTAGTGTCCTCTAGTGAGTCAATCATAAGCTTCATCGCAGTTAAAGGCGTCTTCACTTCATGAATCCATCCTATTGCTCTGTCTTGATCTTCTGAAAACTCAACATGTACATTGTTTATTTGTTCCTGTCTCTTTACTTCAACATTTTCAATCACATTAAAAAATACCGTTTCAAAACTCGATAGTTTTTCTGAAGGAGCAGGTAGAACACTTTCTATATCTAAATCATTCCCCAGGAAATGTTTCAGTCTACGAATTGATTTGGTCTCTTTTATATATCGCCATATTAAAAAAAGAATAAATAAAACTGTATTAGTTAAATTAAGATAAACTGCCGATATATTGGATAATCCTACATCTAAAAAAAGAACTAAATTTAACCACAGCTGAACGGCTATAAAAAAAAGAATCCATGACCTTCTTTCCTTAAGAAATATTAAAAGCATTACAAATTAGACCTCCTTAGTAATAGCCATATAGCCCAATCCTTTTTTTGTAAGAATAACTTCTTCCAATCCAATTTCTTCAAGCTTCAAGCGTAAACGATTCACATTCACTGATAACGTATTATCATTAACAAAGCGTTCATCATCCCATAGCTTTCTCATTAATTCATCACGAGATACAATTTGATTTAAATGTTCTATTAAAATTCTTAAAATAAATAATTCATTTTTTGTTAATTCAACTAAACAGTCTTGTTGAGTAATGGTACCTCTTGAATAATCAATGGTTGCCCCATTCCATAATGCAGTATGTAGTCTTTCCTGTTTATAATCGTATGTTCTCCGTACAATGGCTTGTACTTTAGCCAATAGTACATCCATATTAAACGGTTTTTGTATAAAATCATCTGCGCCCATTTGCATGGCCATAACTTGATCCATAGGATGATCTCGTGAAGACAAAAAGATAATTGGCACTTTTGAAATATGACGAATTTCACGACACCAGTGGAAACCATCGAATGCAGGTAACTGAATATCAATAATAACTAATTGCGGAGTTTCATCATGAAAACATTCCATCACTTTTTGGAAATCCACAGGTTTTGTAACTTCCATTGACCATTGACTAAATCGTTCTTGAATAATTTCAAAAATTGCCTGATCATCTTCAATAATAAAAACTTTCATCATACTTTCACCCTCTCATACTATATTGTACAAGAAATAGAGCAAATAAAAAAAGTTTTCTCCAGTAAAGGGAAAACTTCTATAAATATATATATAAAAAACCATCTCGTCGTCACGAGATGGTTTTAAAAAAGTAATAGAAATTACTTAGTGATTGTAGCTACAACGCCAGCGCCTACAGTACGTCCACCCTCACGGATAGAGAACTTAGTACCTTCTTCAAGAGCGATAGGAGAGATCAAAGAAACAGTCATTTCGATGTTATCTCCAGGCATAACCATTTCTACGCCTTCAGGAAGATTACAAACACCAGTTACGTCAGTTGTACGGAAGTAGAACTGAGGACGGTAGTTTGAGAAGAATGGAGTATGACGTCCACCCTCTTCTTTAGAAAGAACATAAACTTCAGCTTTGAAGTCTGTGTGTGGAGTGATTGAACCTGGTTTAGCAAGTACTTGTCCACGTTGGATATCTTCACGAGCTACACCACGAAGAAGAGCACCAATGTTGTCTCCAGCTTCAGCGTAGTCTAATAATTTACGGAACATTTCAACACCTGTTACAGTTGTTTGTTTAGCTTCTTCAGCAATACCAACGATGTCTACAACGTCGCCGACTTTAACTTGACCACGTTCAACACGGCCAGTTGCAACTGTACCACGACCAGTGATAGAGAATACATCCTCTACTGGCATCATGAATGGTTTGTCAGTTTGACGTTCTGGAGTTGGGATATAAGAATCAACAGCGTCCATTAATTCAACGATTTTTTCTTCCCATTCTGCTTCGCCTTCAAGAGCTTTAAGAGCAGAACCTTTAATTACAGGAAGATCATCGCCTGGGAAATCATATTCAGATAATAGGTCACGAACTTCCATTTCTACTAATTCAAGTAGTTCTTCGTCGTCAACCATATCACATTTGTTCATGAATACTACTAGGTATGGAACACCTACTTGACGAGATAAAAGGATGTGTTCACGAGTTTGTGGCATTGGACCATCAGCAGCAGATACTACTAAGATACCGCCATCCATTTGAGCAGCGCCTGTGATCATGTTTTTAACATAGTCGGCGTGTCCTGGGCAGTCAACGTGTGCATAGTGACGAGTATCAGTTTCATATTCTACGTGAGAAGTATTGATTGTGATACCACGTTCTTTTTCTTCTGGAGCGTTGTCGATATCAGCATATGACTTAGCTTCTCCACCCATTTTTTTAGAAAGAACTGTAGCGATTGCAGCAGTTAAAGTTGTTTTACCATGGTCAACGTGTCCGATTGTACCAATGTTAGCATGCGTTTTAGAACGGTCAAATTTTTCTTTAGCCATTAGAAAATGCCTCCTCAATTATGTTTATAATTTTTTAGTTTTATAGTCATATATTTCAGAGAATAGGGCCCTATCCTCTTCCATATATAGCATACAAGTTATTTATACTTTAATTAGAGTGAAAATTCAACTTAGAAATTATTCACCTTTATTTTTTTTGATGATTTCGGCAGCAATTGATTTTGGTACTTCTTCATAATGATCAAATGTCATAGAGAATACACCGCGACCTTGTGTACCAGAACGTAAAGTTGTAGCATATCCGAACATTTCAGATAGTGGAACCATAGCACGGACTACTTGAGAGTTACCGCGAGCATCCATACCCTCAACGCGTCCGCGACGAGCAGTAATGTTACCCATGATTTCACCAAGATATTCTTCTGGAATTACAACTTCAACTTTCATCATTGGTTCTAAGATAACAGCGTCACATTGTTTCGAAGCTTCTTTAAGAGCCATAGATGCAGCAATTTTGAACGCCATCTCATTCGAGTCAACGTCATGGTAAGAACCGAATACTAATTTCGCTTTAATGTCGATTAGTGGGTATCCAGCAACTACACCGCGGTCAAGAGAGTCACGAAGACCCGCTTCTACTGCAGGAATGTATTCACGAGGTACTACACCACCAACGATAGCGTTTTCGAATTCAAAGCCTTTACCTTCTTCATTTGGAGAGAACTCAATCGTAACGTCTCCGTATTGTCCACGACCACCAGATTGGCGAGTGAATTTACCTTGAACTTTTGCAGAGCTACGGAATGTTTCACGGTAAGATACCATTGGAGCACCTACGTTAGCTTCTACTTTGAATTCACGGCGCATACGGTCAACTAAGATATCAAGGTGAAGCTCACCCATACCAGAGATGATTGTTTGACCAGTTTCAGTGTCAGTGTGAGCACGGAAAGTTGGATCTTCTTCTTGTAGTTTTTGTAAAGCTTGACCCATTTTATCTTGGTCTGCTTTAGATTTTGGTTCTACAGAAAGTGAGATTACTGGCTCAGGGAATTCCATTGATTCAAGAATAACTAGGTTTTTCTCGTCACATAGAGTATCACCAGTAGTAGTATCTTTAAGACCTACTGCTGCTGCGATGTCCCCAGCAAACACTTTAGCGATTTCTTCACGAGAGTTAGCGTGCATTTGTAGGATACGACCTACGCGTTCACGTTTACCTTTAGAAGAGTTTTGTACGTATGAACCTGAATCTAATGTTCCAGAGTACACACGGAAGAAAGTTAATTTACCTACGAATGGGTCAGTCATAACTTTGAATGCAAGAGCTGAGAATGGCTCTTCATCAGAAGGATGACGTTCTAATTCCTCGTCACCATCAATATCTGTACCTTTGATTGCTGGCACATCTAATGGAGATGGTAAGTAATCGATAACTGCATTTAACATAGGGCGTACGCCTTTGTGTTTGAATGCTGTACCACAGATTACTGGGTAAAATTCTACTGCGATCGTAGCACGACGAATAGCCGCTTTAAGTTCAGCAACAGTAATTTCTTCGCCTTCTAAATATTTTTCCATGATTTCTTCATCAACACTTGCAACAGCATCAATTAATTTTTCACGGTATTCTTCAGCTTGTGCGCGGTGTTCTTCAGGAATTTCTCCTTCAGTTACTGCTGTACCTTTTTCGTCGCCGTAGAAAGTAGCTTTCATTTCAACTAAGTCGATGATTGCAGAGAACTCATCTTCAGCGCCGATTGGTAATTGAACAGGGTGTGCGTTTGCTTGTAAACGCTCATGAAGAGTTCCTACAGAATATAAGAAATCAGCTCCTGTTTTATCCATTTTGTTAATGAATACAATACGTGGAACACCGTATGTTGTAGCTTGACGCCATACAGTTTCAGTTTGAGGCTCAACACCAGATTGAGCATCAAGTACTGTTACAGCACCGTCAAGTACGCGTAATGAACGTTCTACTTCAACAGTGAAGTCTACGTGTCCAGGAGTATCGATGATATTTACACGGTGGCCTTCCCATTGGGCTGTTGTTGCAGCAGAAGTGATTGTAATACCACGTTCTTGCTCTTGCTCCATCCAGTCCATTTGAGAAGCACCTTCATGAGTTTCACCGATTTTGTGAATCTTACCAGTGTAATAAAGGATACGCTCAGTTGTTGTTGTTTTACCAGCATCAATGTGAGCCATGATCCCAATATTACGAGTATTCTCAAGTGAGAATTCGCGTTTCATAGGAAATTTCTCCTTCCATATTGGGGTTAAGCCGATTTTATATTACCAACGGTAGTGAGCAAATGCTTTATTTGCTTCTGCCATTTTGTGCATATCTTCACGTTTTTTAACTGACGCACCAGTGTTGTTAGAAGCATCTAGAATTTCGTTAGCTAGACGTTCTTCCATAGTTTTTTCGCCACGAAGACGAGAGTAGTTTACTAGGTAACGAAGACCAAGAGTTGTACGACGTTCTGGACGTACTTCTACTGGTACTTGATAGTTAGTACCACCTACACGGCGAGCACGAACTTCAAGAACTGGCATTACATTGTTTAATGCAGCTTCAAATACTTCGATTGGATTATTACCAGAACGTTCTTTAACTAATTCGAACGCACCGTATAAAATCTTTTGAGAAGTACCTCTTTTACCATCTACCATCATTTTATTGATTAAACGAGTTACTAGTTTTGAATTATAAATTGGATCTGGTAACACGTCACGTTTGGAAACAGGACCTTTACGAGGCATGTGTTTTCCTCCTTTCGATTAGAGCTTAATTTTAATTATTTTTTTTCTTTTGGTTTTTTAGCACCATATAGAGAACGAGATTGCATACGGCCAGATACTGCAGCAGTATCAAGCGCACCACGAACGATGTGATAACGTACACCTGGTAAGTCTTTTACACGACCTCCACGGATAAGTACAACACTGTGTTCTTGTAAGTTGTGGCCTTCACCAGGAATATAAGCGTTAACCTCGATTTGGTTTGTTAAACGTACACGAGCGTATTTACGTAACGCTGAGTTAGGTTTTTTAGGTGTCATTGTACCAACACGTGTACATACACCGCGTTTTTGTGGTGAGTTAACATCAGTTAAAGCTTTTTGGAAGCTGTTATAACTTTTGTTTAACGCTGGTGAGTTTGATTTCTTGCTTTTGGATTGGCGAGGCTTACGTAATAATTGGTTAATTGTAGGCATCGGTTTTTCCTCCCTTCATATCTTCAGTTTAAATCCACACATCCAGGTGGTTCATTTTTAGGTAAAAAACAAAGTCTTTGTGTATCATACACAAAAACCATCATTCAGTAATTGCAACAACTGCAGCACCTACTTGAATTCCGCAGGCTCTACCAAGTTCTTTTTTCGAGTCTACAAATACAATGGGAATACCATTTTTTTGTGCTAATTGCACCGCATGCGTGGTAATTCGATCATCTGCATTTAGAGCAACGAAAATTTCAGTAACATGACCAGTACACATTGCTTTTACTGCTTGCTTAGTACCCATGATTGTTTTTTTAGCCTTTTTGACTTTTTCATAAGACATTTGCATATCCTCCGAAATGATAGACAATCAACTATCAACCTAAAATATATTATCACTCAATGTATTTATTGTCAATTAAAATCATAAAAATCCCGAGAAGAAGGGAAAACCGCTTCCTCCCGGATCATTTTATTATTCAGCTAAAGCTGGTTCAGCATCTTCAATTTCGCTGTCCTCAATTTTGATTTGGCGATATCGTTGCATACCTGTACCAGCAGGAACAAGTTTACCTAAGATTACATTTTCTTTTAGACCTAGTAGTTCATCACGCTTACCTTTAATAGCTGCATCCGTTAACACACGAGTTGTTTCTTGGAATGATGCTGCAGATAAGAATGATTCAGTTTCAAGAGATGCTTTAGTGATACCAAGGATAAGAGGGCGACAAGTTGCTGGAAGTTTTCCATTTAACAACGCCTCTGCATTGGCTTCAGAGAATTGGTGAATATCAAGTAGTGAACCAGGTAGTACATCTGTTTCACCAGCTTCAATTACACGCACTTTACGAAGCATTTGACGAACCATTACTTCGATATGTTTGTCTCCAATTTCTACACCTTGCATACGATATACTTTTTGAACTTCTTTCAATAAGTATTCTTGAACTGTTGCTACATCAGTTACTTTAATCAATTCTTTTGGATCGATAGAACCTTCAGTAAGCGTTTGTCCGTGGTGAACTTGATCGTTAACTTGTACTATAATACGACCATTGTACGGAGCCAAATATTTACGAGTTTCTACTGTACCTTGAATTGTAATTTCTTTTTGACCTTCGCGAATCTCGTCAATGTCAACTACAGTACCTGCGATTTCCGTAATAACCGCTTGACCTTTAGGGTTACGCGCTTCGAAAATCTCTTGGATACGTGGAAGACCTTGTGTAATATCGCTACTTGCTACCCCACCTGTATGGAAAGTACGCATTGTTAACTGTGTACCTGGCTCACCGATAGATTGAGCTGCGATAATACCAACTGCTTCGCCGACTTCAACTTTATCACCAGTCGCTAAGTTCATGCCGTAACATTTTTTACATACACCATGTTTAGTGTTACATGTAAATGCTGAGCGGATTGTTACTTCTTCAATTCCTGCTTCAATTACTTTACGAGCTAGTTCTGGTGTTACTAATGCATTTCTTTCAACCATAACTTCATTTGTTTCTGGATGACGAATTGTTTTCTTAACATAACGGCCAAGAATACGTTCTTCAAGAGCTTCGATTACTTCTGTACCCTCTTTTAATGAACCTATTGTTAAACCACGGTCAGTACCACAGTCATCTTCGCGGACAATAACATCTTGTGCTACGTCAACTAGGCGACGAGTAAGGTAACCTGAATCGGCCGTTTTAAGTGCTGTATCGGTAAGACCTTTACGAGCACCATGTGTAGAGATGAAGTATTCCAATACTGTTAAACCTTCACGGAATGAAGACTTGATTGGAAGTTCGATAATACGACCAGCTGGATTGGCCATAAGACCACGCATACCAGCAAGTTGAGTAAAGTTAGATGCGTTACCACGGGCACCAGAGTCACTCATCATGAAGATAGGGTTAAAGCTATCTAATGACTTCATAAGTTTCTCTTGGATTACGTCTTTCGCTGCACTCCAATAAGAGATTACACGATCGTAACGTTCTTCTTCTGTAATTAAACCACGACGGAACTGTTTCAATACTTTATCAACTTTTTCTTGAGCCTCTTCAAGAATCTCTTGTTTGTCAGGTAATACTAGGATATCTGAGATACCGATTGTAATACCAGCTTTAGTTGCATATTTGAAACCAAGATCTTTAAGGCGGTCAAGCATTTTAGAAGTTTCAGTAATGTGGAAGTTAGCAAATACTTCAGCAATAACTTTACCTAAATAGCTCTTCGTAAATGGCTTAACTGGATCAACTTCTGATAAATATTTCTTAACATCTGTATTTGTAGGAACAAAATATTTAGCTGGTGTTTCAACTTGTAAATTAGTAATTGTTGGTTCATTAATGTACGGGAATGATTCCGGTAAAATTTCATTAAATATTACCTTACCAACTGAAGTTAATAACAACTTGCTACTTTGTTCTTCTGTAAATGTTTGGTTATTCAAAGATGAAGCTTTAATAGCGATACGTGTATGCAAGTGGACTTCACTGTTTTCATAAGCAACCATTAATTCCTCAGGACCAAAGAATACAGCGCCTTCGCCTCGAGCACCTTTTCGTTCAAGCGTAAGGTAGTAGTTACCTAGTACCATATCTTGAGATGGTGTAACAACAGGTTTACCATCTTTAGGGTTCAAGATATTTTGAGCTGCAAGCATTAATAAACGTGCTTCTGCTTGTGCTTCTGCTGATAAAGGAACGTGAACCGCCATTTGGTCACCATCAAAGTCAGCGTTATATGCTGTACATACTAATGGGTGAAGACGGATTGCTTTCCCTTCAACTAAAGTTGGTTCGAAAGCTTGAATACCAAGTCTGTGAAGAGTCGGTGCACGGTTAAGTAATACTGGGTGTTCTCGGATTATATCTTCTAAAACATCCCATACTTCGTAGTGCATACGTTCAATTTTACGTTTTGCCGATTTAATGTTGTGAGCAAGACCGCGTTCAACAAGTTCTTTCATAACGAAAGGTTTAAACAATTCGATTGCCATTTCTTTCGGTAAACCACATTGATACATTTTCAAGCTAGGTCCTACAACGATTACAGAACGACCTGAATAGTCAACACGTTTACCAAGTAAGTTTTGACGGAAACGACCTTGTTTACCTTTTAACATATGAGAAAGAGATTTTAATGGACGGTTACCTGGACCAGTTACTGGACGGCCACGACGACCATTATCGATTAATGCATCTACTGCTTCTTGAAGCATACGTTTTTCGTTTTGAACGATAATACCAGGTGCTCCAAGATCAAGAAGACGTTTTAAACGGTTGTTACGGTTAATAACTCGACGATATAAATCATTCAAGTCACTTGTTGCAAAACGCCCACCATCTAATTGCACCATTGGACGAAGCTCTGGTGGAATAACAGGTAGTACGTCTAAAATCATCCAATCAGGACGGTTACCAGAATGACGGAATGACTCAACAACTTCTAAACGTTTAATTGCACGAGTACGGCGTTGACCTTGTGCAGTTTTAAGTTCTTCTTTTAAAGATTCTGTTTCTTTATCAAGATCGATTTCTTGTAAAAGACGTTTAATTGCTTCAGCGCCCATTGCAGCTTGGAATGTATTGCCGTATTTTTCACGATACGCGCGATATTCTTTTTCTGAAAGCAATTGTTTTTTCTCAAGTGCAGTATCGCCAGGCTCTACTACAACATAAGAAGCGAAGTAGATTACTTCTTCTAATGCACGTGGAGACATATCTAAAATAAGCCCCATACGGCTTGGAATTCCTTTGAAATACCAAATGTGTGAGACTGGAGCAGCTAATTCAATATGACCCATGCGCTCACGACGTACTTTTGCACGTGTTACTTCAACTCCACAACGATCACAAACTACACCTTTATAGCGTACACGCTTGTACTTACCGCAGTGACATTCCCAGTCCTTTGTAGGTCCGAAAATTCGTTCACAGAACAAACCATCTTTTTCTGGTTTGAGTGTACGATAGTTAATAGTTTCTGGTTTTTTTACTTCTCCATAAGACCATGAGCGGATTTTATCAGGTGAAGCTAAACCAATTTTCATATACTCAAAATTATTAACGTCTATCAAGGAGCCTACCTCCCTTTAGTATGAAGTCTTTTCGACTTTATTCTTAGCTCGACGATTGATTTAATGATAATTGGAAAGCTGGACAAGCCCTAATGGACCTGCCCGCCATTCAATTATTTGTTATTTATAATTATTCAACAGATCCTACTGGTGCTTCTTCATCAGCGCTCGGTAAGATATTAAGCGCGTCTGCTGGTTGAAGATCTTCATCTTCATCCATGTCACGAAGCTCAATTTCTTCGTCGTCAATTGATAGCATTTTCACATCTAAACCTAAACTTTGAAGTTCTTTAATTAATACTTTAAATGATTCAGGTACGCCTGGTTCTGGAACACTTTCACCTTTAACAATTGCTTCGTATGTTTTCACACGACCTACAACGTCATCGGATTTAACTGTCAAGATTTCTTGAAGAGTATAAGCAGCGCCATAAGCCTCAAGAGCCCAAACTTCCATCTCACCGAAACGTTGTCCACCGAATTGAGCTTTACCACCCAATGGTTGTTGCGTTACTAATGAGTATGGTCCTGTTGAACGTGCGTGAAGTTTATCATCAACCATGTGAGCAAGTTTGATCATGTACATGACACCAACAGATACTCGGTTATCAAAAGGTTCACCTGAACGTCCATCATAAAGAATTGTTTTACCATCACGGTTCATACCCGCTTCTTCCATCGTTTCCCAAACATCTTCTTCGTTGGCACCATCAAATACTGGTGTTGCCATGTGAACGCCTAAGTAGCGAGCTGCCATACCTAAATGTAGCTCTAATACTTGACCGATGTTCATACGTGATGGTACACCAAGTGGGTTTAACATGATATCAATTGGTGTGCCGTCAGGAAGGAATGGCATATCTTCTTCTGGAAGAATACGAGAAATTACACCCTTGTTACCGTGACGTCCGGCCATTTTATCCCCTACGCGAATTTTACGTTTTTGAACGATATATGCGCGTACAAGTTGGTTAACGCCTGGAGGTAATTCGTCGCCATCTTCACGATTGAAGACTTTAACATCAAGAACAATACCGCCTGCACCATGAGGAACACGTAGCGATGTATCACGTACTTCACGTGCTTTTTCACCGAAGATTGCATGTAATAAGCGTTCTTCAGCTGTCAATTCAGTTACACCTTTAGGAGTCACTTTACCTACAAGGATATCTCCATCATTAACTTCAGCACCAATACGGATAATTCCACGTTCGTCAAGATTGCGTAATGCTTCTTCACCAACATTCGGAATATCACGAGTGATTTCTTCAGGTCCTAATTTAGTATCACGAGCTTCTGATTCATATTCTTCAATATGAACAGATGTATAAACGTCATCTTTAACAAGACGTTCACTCATGATTACGGCATCTTCATAGTTATAACCGTTCCAAGTCATGAAGCCAACTACTACGTTACGGCCAAGAGCTAGCTCGCCACATTCCATTGAAGGACCATCAGCAAGAATATCACGTGGATTTACGCGGTCGCCAACTTTAACAATTGGACGTTGGTTATAACTTGTACCTTGGTTAGAACGAATGAATTTCTGTAATTTATATTTAGTTAAGTCGCCTTTTACTTCTTTACCGTCGATTTCTTCAATGCGACGAATGTGAATAGAGCGAGCTTCAACATGTTCAACAATACCTGGGTATTTTGCAACTACTGCAGCACCAGAATCACGTGCATCTACGTGTTCCATACCAGTACCAACGAATGGCGCCTCTGGATTTAATAATGGAACAGCTTGACGTTGCATGTTCGCTCCCATTAGAGCACGGTTAGAGTCATCGTTTTCTAAGAAAGGAATACATGCTGTCGCAGCAGAAACAACTTGTTTTGGTGATACGTCCATGTAGTCAACGTTTTCACGTTTGAATATAGTATTATCACCACGGAAACGACCTACAACTTCTTCTTTAGCAAATGAACCATCTGGATTTAAGATTGAATTCGCTTGTGCTACTACGTAGTTGTCTTCTTCGTCTGCAGTTAAATAATCGATATGACCAGTAACTCGACTTGTTTCAGGATCAACACGACGGTAAGGTGTTTCGATGAAGCCAAATTTATTCACTTTCGCGAAACTTGAAAGTGAGTTAATTAATCCAATATTTGGACCCTCAGGAGTCTCAATTGGACACATACGACCATAGTGTGAGTAGTGAACGTCACGTACTTCGAAACCAGCACGTTCACGAGTTAAACCACCAGGTCCTAAAGCTGATAGACGACGTTTGTGCGTTAATTCAGCTAACGGGTTTGTTTGGTCCATGAATTGAGATAATTGAGAACTACCAAAGAATTCCTTGATAGAAGCAATTACAGGACGAATATTGATTAATTGTTGTGGAACAATAGATTGTGTATCGTTAATCGACATACGTTCACGTACAACACGTTCCATACGAGATAAACCGATACGGAATTGATTTTGTAATAATTCACCTACAGAACGTAAGCGACGATTACCTAAATGATCGATATCATCTGTGTTACCAACACCATATAATAAGTTGAAGAAGTAAGATACAGAAGCGATTACGTCAGCAGGAGTGATATGTTTCACTTCTTCTTCTACGTATGCATTACTGATTACTTTAATTTCTTTTTGCGCTTCATCATTAGGTGCAAATATTTTAATTTCTTGAATTAAAACGTCGCCTTCTAAAACGCCTGCAACTTTAGACATTGTTTGGAAGCCAATGCCTTTTTCTAGATGTGGAATTAAGCGATCTAGTACACGACGATCGATTAAAGTTCCAGCTTCAACTAAAATTTCACCTGTTTCAGGATCAACTAGTGTCTCTGCCACTGTTTGATTGAATAGACGATTTTTAATATCAAGCTTTTTGTTCATTTTATAACGACCAACATTAGCTAAATCATAGCGTTTTGGGTCAAAGAAACGTGAGTACAAGAGGTTTTTAGCGCTTTCTACTGTAGGTGGTTCACCCGGACGTAGACGTTCGTAAATTTCCAACAACGCTTTCTCTGTACTTTCAGTGTTATCTTTTTCTAAAGTATTACGTAAATATTCGTTATCACCAATAAGCTCGATGATTTCTTGGTCTGAAGCAAAACCTAAAGCACGCAAAAGTACTGTTACAGGTAATTTACGTGTACGGTCGATACGAACATAGACAACATCTTTTGCGTCTGTTTCGTACTCTAACCATGCTCCACGGTTAGGAATCACTGTTGCGCCGAAGCCTTTTTTACCGTTTTTATCTGTTTTATCGTGATAGTATACACTTGGTGATCTAACTAATTGTGAAACGATAACGCGTTCTGCGCCGTTGATAACGAAAGTGCCAGTTTCAGTCATAAGTGGGAAGTCACCCATAAATACTTCTTGTTCTTTCACTTCGTCTGTTTCTTTGTTGTGTAAACGTACTTTTACACGTAATGGTGCAGCGTAAGTAACATCGCGTTCTTTACATTCATCGACATCATATTTCGGTTCTCCGAGACTGTAGTCGACGAATTCAAGTGAAAGATTCCCTGTAAAGTCTTCAATCGGTGAAATATCGCGGAACATTTCACGTAAACCTTCTTCAAGAAACCACTCGTTAGATGCGGTTTGAATCTCAATTAGATTCGGAAGTTCCAGCACCTCATTAATACGCGCAAAGCTTCTACGCTGGCGGTGTTGTCCGTACTGAACTAGTTGACCTGTCAACTCATTCACCCCTCAATAAAGCGATAATAGGTCTTTGCGAAATCATACAAATGGTGTATGATATCGAAAGACAAAAAGAAAACGAGTTCGTTAAAGAGCTCATTTTCGATTAACCAAACATAACTTTGAAAAGTCTAACCATATTGATATAGTTTTTATACAAAAGGACAGACCTATTCAAATTAATATTTTTGCATTTTATTATAATATCACAGCTAATTTGTCAAGTCAATCTATAAACTTTAACAGATTATTTTTTGGCCTTGATAATCCAATAGCCTTTTTTCTTCTCTACGACTGTTACTTCAGTAAACTTCTCTTCTAAATGCGCAATAGTCGATGGTGCACCTTGCTTCTTCTGAATAACTATCCACAACTCACCGTTATCCACAAGTTTTTCAAAAGCTTGATCATAAAAACGGAAGATTGTATCTTTTCCCGCTCGGATCGGAGGATTTGTCATAACGGCAGCGACTTGTTCTTCTTGAACAGCGGAAAGTCCATCGCTCTCAAAAATCTGCACATTTTGTACCCCGTTCACCTCAGCGTTTTTCTCCGCTAATGAAACCGCACGTTCGTTAACATCCATCATATGAATGACCCGTTCAGGATAACTTTTTGCAATAGACAAGCCGATCGGACCGTAGCCACATCCCACATCCAAAATACACCCTTCAACATTAGGCATTTCAAAACTATCAATTAACACACGGGAGCCAAAATCTACTTCGCTTTTACTAAAAACCCCTGCATCTGTTTCAAATACAAAAGAAAATCCCCGAAGAGTGAATTTCCATTTACTCGGATTACTTCCGACTTGAGGTTTTTTTGAATAATAATGTTCTGACAAGAAAATGCCCTCCATCACGTAAAATGAAGAAAAAGCCCGTCATAATTGACGAGCTTTTTTCAAATAGAAAGTAGAAATTATTTAACTTCTACGCTAGCGCCAACTTCTTCAAGTTTAGCTTTGATTTCTTCAGCGTCAGCTGCAGAAACGCCTTCTTTAATAGCTTTAGGAGCGTTATCTACTACTTCTTTAGCTTCTTTTAAGCCAAGACCAGTGATTTCACGTACCACTTTGATTACTTTAATTTTTGATTCGCCTGCAGAAGCAAGGATTACGTCAAATTCAGTTTTTTCTTCTACTGCAGCAGCAGCACCACCAGCAGCAGCTACAGGAGCAGCAGCAGTAACACCGAATTCGTCTTCGATTGCTTTTACTAAATCGTTTAATTCAAGAACTGTCATAGCTTTGATAGCTTCTAAGATTTGTTCATTGTTCATTATAATTTCCTCCTATACGGAATATTAGTTTTGTTTTGGCATATTATGCCGAGAAGATTAAGCTACGCTTAAAATTAAGCGCCTTGCTCTTCTTTTTGTTCTGCAACAGCTTTTGTTGCAAGAGCGAAATTGCGTACTGGTGCTTGAAGCACAGATAATAGCATAGAAAGTAGACCTTCGCGTGATGGAAGTTCTGCCAATGCTTTAACATCTTCAGCAGATGCAAATGTACCTTCGATAAGACCAGCTTTAATTTCAAGTTGTTCGTTAGCTTTTGCGAAATCGTTAATGATTTTAGCAGGAGCAATTACATCTTCAGTTGAGAATGCGATTGCGTTTGGACCTGTAAGGAATTCATTAAGTTCTTCTTGTTCAACTTCTGCAGTAGCACGGCGTACTAAAGTATTTTTGTATACTTTGAATTCAACACCAGCTTCGCGAAGTTGTTTACGTAGTTCTGTTACTTGAGCAACAGAAAGACCACGATAGTCAACAACTACTACGGATGCAGCGCTTTTGAACTTGTCAGCGATTTCTTGAACGACAGCTTGTTTAGCTTCAACTGCTTTGTTCATTTTGACACCTCCTATAAGAATGGGTCATTTATACCAACAAAAGAAAAGCCTCCTGTCTATGTAGACAAAGAGGCGGAAAGTCATCATCTTAAATAAGAGTCTGAGTTCCTTTGTCCTCGGTAGGTTGATTAAGCAATTACTTGCCCCTACGGTCTACGGTACAAATGGATGATTCACAACGTTGTACATCATACCAAAATATGATGCCGTTTGTCAATCAAAAATTATTTCGCAGCAACTGAAGTAGAAGCATCAACTTTGATTGATGGTCCCATTGTAGTTGTTACGTGTACTGATTTCATGTAAGTACCTTTAGCTGCAGCAGGCTTAGCTTTAATAATTACATCAACTAGAGTTGATAAGTTTTCAGCTAATTTATCAGCTTCGAATGAAGCTTTACCGATTGGAGCGTGAACGATACCAGCTTTATCAGCACGGTATTCAACTTTACCAGCTTTGATTTCAGCGATTGCTTTAGCAACGTCGAAAGTAACTGTTCCAGTTTTAGGGTTTGGCATTAAGCCTTTTGGTCCTAATACGCGACCTAATTTACCAACTTCACCCATCATATCAGGAGTTGCAACGATTACATCGAAGTCAAACCATCCTTGTTGGATTTTAGCGATATATTCAGCATCACCAGCGAAGTCTGCACCAGCTGCTTCAGCTTCTTTAAGTTTTTCGCCTTTAGCGAAAACTAATACGCGTTGAGTTTTACCAGTTCCGTTTGGAAGTACTACTGCTCCACGGATTTGTTGGTCATTTTTACGTGTATCAATATTTAAGTTAAATGCTACTTCAACAGTTGCATCAAAGTTAACAGTGCTTGTTTTTTTAGCCAATTCAACTGCTTCTTGTACAGAATACACTTGAGTACGGTCTACTAATTTAGCTGCATCTTGCAGTTTTTTACCTTTTTTAGCCATTTTAAATTTCCTCCTTGATTGTGGTTGTAGCGGAATAAACCTCCCACGAATAAAGGCTGCGAGTTTCAAATATGACTATTAGAAACATTCGCAACCCTCAAAAAACAATACTTCTATCAAGTAATGGGATTAGTCTTCGATAACAATACCCATGCTACGCGCAGTACCTTCAACCATTAACATAGCTGCTTCAACTGTTGCAGCGTTAAGGTCTGGCATTTTAGTTTCAGCGATTTCGCGAACTTTATCGCGTTTCACTGTAGCTACTTTTTTACGGTTAGGTTCACCTGATCCTGATTGGATACCAGCTGCTACTTTAAGTAAAACTGCTGCCGGCGGAGTTTTTGTAACGAAAGTGAATGAACGATCTTCGAATACAGAAATCTCTACTGGAATGATTAAACCTGCTTGGTCCGCAGTACGAGCGTTGAATTCTTTACAGAATCCCATGATGTTAACACCTGCTTGACCTAATGCAGGACCTACCGGTGGCGCTGGGTTTGCTTTACCAGCTGGAATCTGAAGTTTTACAACTTTAATAACTTTTTTAGCCACGAGACACACCTCCTTAAGTCCGTGATGTGGTAATTGGGTTGCCCCTCCCACTCAATATCTGTCTGTCGGCTTATTCCGATAACATTAAAAATAAAAATGCCAGTCCATAATAAAATGACAGTCTGACCTTTGAAATGATACCACTTTTAACATTCTAAGGCAAGTATAATTGTCAATTATACTTTTAACACTTGATCGTAGTCTAATTCCATTTTAGTTTCGCGACCGAACATATCAATAGTTACTTTAACTTTTCCTTTATCAGCAACAATCTCTTCGACCTTACCTTGGAAATGAGCAAACGGTCCTTCTAGCACTTCAACTAAATCGCCAATAGCGAAATCGATTTCAAGTGATTTCTCTTGCATACCCATTTGTTTAAGGATGAATTCAACTTCTTCAGGTAATAATGGTGTAGGTTTTACCCCACCGCCTGATGAACCGATAAATCCAGTAACACCTGGTGTATTACGCACTACGTACCATGCATCATCTGTCATAATTAACTCCACTAGTACATAACCAGGGAATGTTTTACGCATATATTCTTTTTTGCGGCCATCTTTTACTTCCGTCTCTTGTTGTTCAGGAATGATAACGCGGAAAATTTTATCTTGCATACCCATTGTTTCAACACGTTTTTCTAGGTTTGCTTTAACTTTATTTTCATAACCAGAGTAAGTATGAACTACATACCAATTTTTTTCCATAATAGATAGGACTACTCGTCCTTCCCTCCTTCGCTAAAGGCAAATGAAAAAACCCGTTACAGATCATTCACGGGCCATTTCAAAAATATTAACATTAATTCAATTATAAATCCAAATACATGCGGAATAATTTAGAAATCCCTAAGTCTACTAACATGAAAAATGCAGCCATGAAAAGTAAAGTTGAAATAACAACAATTGTGTATTTCGTAAGTTCTTTACGCTTAGGCCAGCTTGTTTTTTGCATTTCCGACATAACGCCGCGGAAAAAGCTACTAATCTTACCCATTTAACTAACCCCCGAATAAAATCATATATACAAATCGAATCGTATTATCTAGTTTGTTTATGTAATGTATGTTCATTACAGTGAGAACAATATTTTTTCAGTTCCATCCTTGCAGTTGCACTGTCTTTAGATGCAGGAAGTGAATAGTTTCTTGAACCACACTTTTCACAGCTAAGCACGACTTTTTTTGCCATTTTATCACCTTTTCGGCATTTGTCCTTATAAAGACTAACACCTATCACAACTACTGTCAACTTGCCTACAGCTAGCATTCTTGCAATCATTCAATATCTAAATGACGTTCTAATTTCCGTTTTACGCGTTGTAAGGCATTGTCAATTGACTTCACATGCCTGTTCAATTCAGCGGAAATTTCGTGATAAGATTGTCCATCTAAATAGAGTGCCAACACCTGACGTTCGAGATCACTTAATATTTCGCCAATTTTTTCTTCCATGTAGCTAAATTCTTCACGATGAATGATAAGCTCCTCTGGATCGTCGACAACCGAACCCGTTAACACATCCATTAACGTGCGCTGGGATTCTTCATCAAAAATTGGTTTGTCCAATGAGATGTATGAATTAAGTGGAATATGCTTTTGTCTAGTTGCAGTTTTTATTGCAGTGATGATTTGACGTGTAATACATAGTTCCGCGAAAGCCTTAAAAGAGGATAACTTATCTCCTTTAAAATCGCGAATAGCCTTGTAAAGTCCAATCATACCTTCTTGCACAATATCCTCTTTATCAGCACCAATGAGAAAATACGACTTCACTTTCATACGAACGAATGATTTATACTTCGTAATGAGGAAGTCTAACGCTTCACTATCACCACTATGGACCATTCCCACTAGCTCTTCGTCGGTAAATTGCTCATATTGTTGTTGCTGCTTCAAGTGTAAATGATCGCTAATAATCAATAGTATCACTCCAATTGCGCTAGCATTGTTAAAAACAGTATACCGGAATTGGAAAATATGAGTCAATCATTCATTTTATTTCCTCTTCGCCATAACTCAAACTTTGCAGCAATATCATCTCTTAATTGTATCTTAGAACTGGGCCTTTGCACTTGAATATCCCTTACTGTTTGCGTGATTTTAGATTGTGTAGATTGCATTTCAATTTCTAATTCTCTAGCAGATTTTCTTAACGCCCCATGTCCGAATACGACATTTTGCTCTGTCATATCAGATGTTGCTACATAAATACGGACTCTTTTACTAATTAAAGAAGCAGTAAGCTTTTCAATCCTTTCATCCGCAGTTTCTCTAGCTCTCGTATATATAACTTCTACGTCATGCTGTATATTTTTTGTTTCAATTCCTGGCACGAGATACGCGTCAAAGATAACAATGACGCGCCAGCCAGAATACGCCTTATACTCTGCCATCATTTCTACCAGTCGGTCTCTCGCATCTATTAGCCTTTGCTCTTTTAATCTTCTGAGTTCTTCCCAAGCACCAATAATGTTATAACCATCAACCAACAGTATATTCATGGCATTCACCTTAAACTTCTTGGCGTTTACGCAATACTTCGTACATCAATAAAGCAGCAGCAACAGATGCATTTAGCGATGTAACACGACCCACCATTGGTAAATTATATAGGAAATCACATTTTTCTGTTAATAGACGACTCATACCTTTTCCTTCACTACCGATAATAACCGCTAGTGGCAAAGTTGCATCCATTTTACGATAGTCTGCTGAGCCTTTTGCGTCTGTTCCCGCAATCCAAACACCACGTTTTTTTAACTCATCTACCGTTTGCGAAAGATTATTAACACGAACAGTTGGAATATGTTCAATCGCGCCTGTAGACGCTTTCGCTACAACAGCCGTTAAGCCAACTGCACGACGTCTTGGAATGATAATACCATGGGCACCCACTGCATCTGCAGTTCTCATAATAGAACCTAAATTATGCGGATCTTCTAATTCATCGAGAATAAGGAAAAACGGATCTTCTCCACGACTTTCTGCCAATTTAAACAAGTCATCTAATTCAGCATATTTATAAGCGGCAACAGATGCCACAATCCCTTGGTGATTAGCATCTGTTAACTGATCTAATTTTTTCTTCGGAACGAATTGTACGATAATTCCCTGTTCTTTCGCTAATGCAAGAAGCTCCGTTAAGCTACCGTGCTGAACACCTTCTGCAATCCAAATTTTATTCATTTCTCTTGCTGCACGAAGTGCCTCTAATACCGGGTTTTTCCCGGCAATCATCTCATTTGACTGTTCTTCCGTCATCTTTTGACACTCCTTTTGATTCTTCAATAATATCAATTGTATATTGGATTATTTCATTTACTCGATCCATTTGACCTGTTAAATATAAGCTGCCAATTACAGCTTCATACGCTGAGCTATAGCGGTATGTTTGGACATCAGTGTTCTTTGGTACCGAGCCTGATTTTGCATTGCGACCGCGTTTTAGGACCGCCATTTCTTCTTCTGAAAAAAACTCTTCATCCATCATTCGGTGAATAACACTTGACTGAGCCTTTGCAGAAACATAATGCGTTGCCTCTTTATGAAGAATATTCGGTTTGACGCGTCCAGAGCGTAACAGATGCTCACGTACTGCGATTTCCAATACAGCATCTCCCATATACGCCAACGCCAATGCATTTAATTGTTTGACATCTTGGTTGCGAAGCTCTCCCACTGCCATTAACCTCGTTTCCATCTAATGCCTTGGCGTGTATCCTCTAAAATAATATTCATCTCTTTTAGTTGATCACGAATTTCGTCAGCACGTTTAAAATCACGATTCTTACGAGCTTGAATACGTTCTTCAATAAGCGCATCAATCTCTTCATCCAATAATTCTTCTGCTATATCTAATTCAATTCCGAGTACATCAGCTAACGCACTTAAAGTATCGGCAAATTTCGTTAATACTTCTTCATTCGTATTTGGTTCAAGTAAATATTTATTGGCGGTTGCTGATAACTCAAATAGCGCCGCAATTGCATTTGCAGTGTTAAAATCATCATCCATAGCAAGTTCAAACTGTCCTTTTACTTCAGCAATATTTGCTAACCACTCGTCTTTTTCTTCCCCTAAATTAGCTGTTGCAGTTAATCTATGTTGCAAGTTGTTGTAAGAAGTACGGATACGTTCTAATCCCGCAGCTGCAGCTTCTACTAAATCTTGCGCAAAGTTAATTGGATTGCGATAGTGTACTGATAGTATAAAGAACCTTAAAACTTGAGGGTCAATTTGCTTGCGAATATCATTTACAAGAATGAAGTTACCGAGTGACTTAGACATTTTTTCGTTGTCGATATTAATATAGCCATTATGCATCCAGTAACGCGCAAATTGCTTGCCTGTATATGCCTCAGATTGAGCTATTTCATTTTCATGGTGCGGGAATGTTAAATCTTGCCCACCTGCGTGGATATCAATAGTATCACCAAAATGCTCATGTACCATTACAGAACACTCAATATGCCAGCCTGGTCTACCTTGACCCCATGGACTTTCCCAGAAGATTTCACCTGGTTTAGCGGCTTTCCAAAGAGCAAAGTCCAAAGCATCTTCTTTTTTGTCACCAGTTTCGATGCGGGCACCAACTTTCAAATCATCTACAGACTGATGGGAAAGTTTTCCGTAACCTGCAAATTTACGCGGACGATAATAAACATCCCCTTGAGATTCGTAGGCATAACCTTTTTCAATTAGTACAGCGATAAATTCAATAATTTGATCCATATGCTCCGTAACACGTGGATGTGAATCTGCTTTTTGGCAACCTAATGCTGTAATATCCTCAAAATAAGCTTGAATAAAGCGATTTGTTAAATCTGATACATCTTCACCAAGTTCATTTGCCGCTTTAATAATTTTATCGTCTACATCCGTGAAATTTGATACATACGTTACCTCAAAGCCTTTATAAGTTAAGTAACGACGAACCGTATCATATACAATTACAGGACGAGAATTCCCGATATGAATGTAGTTATAAACAGTAGGACCACACACATACATTTTCACTTTTCCTTCTTCAAGTGGTACGAAATCCTCTTTTTGTCGAGTTAATGAGTTAAAAATTTGAACACCCATTGTAATCTACATCTCCTTTTCACTTAGTACAATCTGTTTTTGAAGTTCTTCTATTTTCCGTTCTAACGTAGAACAACGATCCTCTACTGGATCTGGAATATTTTGATGATCTAGTTTTTGTTTATTCTCTACTTTGATACCGTCTTGAATGACAATTTTCCCTGGAATACCAACGACTGTAGCATTGGGAGGTACGGCTTTTAACACAACAGAACCTGCACCAATTTTGCTATTTGCACCAATCGTTATAGAACCAAGCACCTTAGCACCTGTTGCAACAAGTACATTATCTTCTAGTGTCGGGTGACGTTTCCCCTTCTCTTTTCCTGTACCACCAAGTGTTACACCTTGATATAAGGTGACGTCATTGCCAATCTCACATGTCTCTCCAATAACAACGCCCATTCCATGGTCAATAAAGAAACGTCGACCGATTTTTGCACCTGGATGAATTTCAATCCCCGTGAAGAATCTACTTACCTGAGAGATAAAACGTGCCATAAAGTAAAATTTCCTCTTGTAAAAAGCATGTGCAATGCGGTGTCCCCAAACCGCATGCAAACCAGAATAAGTTAACACAACTTCCAAGGTGCTTCGTGCAGCAGGATCATTTTCAAAAATCGTCGCAACATCTTCCCTTATAGTTTTGAACATCTATTCAAAGCTCCCCTCTTTTTTCAAAATAAAAACGCCTCTGCCCTATAGGACAGAGACGCTGGATATGCGCGGTTCCACTCTGGTTGGAAGTATTAAAAAACACTTCCCGCTTAAAGTCTATAACGGTGACTTACCGACTAAGCCTACTTAACGTTCAACTCAGTGCTCTGAGGTGCATTTCTGTAGTACATTGGCTCAGACCACTTTCAGCCGGTGATGGTCCTCTCTACAGAGCTTGCTCTACATACTTCTCCTCTTCAACGCTTTTTTATCGATAGTAGCTTCATTTTACAATGAAGCTGGAAAAAAGCAAACTAAATTACTTGATAAATTCTTCTACACGTTTAATAACTGTTTCTTTACCTAGTAATGCTATTGAGTTTGGAAGCTCTGGGCCATGCATTTCGCCTGTTGTAGCAACACGGATCGGCATGAATAGATTTTTACCTTTGTGGCCAGTTTCCTTTTGCACTGCTTTAATAGCTGCTTTAATAGCTGCTGGTTCAAATTCTTCTAAACCTTCTAATTGTACTTTGAATGAAGCCATTACTTCTGGAACTTGTTCACCAGCTAATATTTCATTTTCTTCTTCATTATATGCAAGTTCATCCGTAAAGAACAATTGAGATAACTCAACAATTTCAGCACCAAAGCTCATTTGTTCATGATAGAGGCCGATTAAACCAGATGCCCAAGCATGTTGCTCTTCTGTTAATTCAGCTGGCAATAGACCTGCTTTTTGTAAATGTGGTAATGCCAGTTCTACTACTTTTTCATGAGATAATTTTTTAATATATTGGTTGTTCATCCATGTTAATTTTTGTTTATCAAACATAGATGGAGATTTTGAAAGACGTTTTTCATCAAATAGACGGATGAAGTCTTCTTTAGAGAAGATTTCTTCTTCGCCTTCTGGTGACCAGCCTAATAAACCGAAGAAATTGAACATTGCTTCTGGTAAATAACCAAGATCACGATATTGTGAAACAAATTGGATAATAGATTCATCACGTTTTGATAATTTTTTGTGATTTTCATTAACAATCAAAGTCATATGACCGTAGCTTGGAGCTTCCCAGCCAAACGCATTAAAAATCATTAATTGTTTTGGTGTATTTGATAAATGCTCCTCACCGCGGAATACATGAGTCATTTCCATGAAGTGATCATCTAATACAACTGCATAATTATATGTTGGAATTCCATTTGCTTTGACTAGTACCCACTCACCAACATCTTTAGATTCGAATGATACCTCACCTCGAACTAAATCATCGAATTTGTATGTAACGCCTTCAGGAACGCGCATACGGATTGTGAACGCTTCACCAGCAGTTTCTTTTGCTGCAACTTCTTCAGCAGATAAATGACGGCATTTCCCATTGTACATTGGAGCAGCTACACCATTTGACTTTTGTACTTCGCGATCAGCTTCTAATTCTTCTGAAGTACAGAAGCATTTATAAGCCATACCTTTTTCAATTAATTGATGCGCATGGTCACGATAGATGTCTAAACGCTCCATTTGACGATACGGTGCATAAGGTCCACCGATATCAACTGATTCATCATACTCCAAACCTAACCATTTTAAATTATCTAATTGAGAAGCTTCGCCACCCTCGATATTACGCTCAATATCTGTATCTTCAATACGAACGATGAAATCTCCGTTATGGTGTCTTGCGTATAAATAGTTAAATAAAGCTGTACGTGCGCCACCAATGTGTAAATGTCCTGTTGGGCTTGGTGCATAACGAACACGAACTTTTTTAGTCATGATATAATCCTCCTAGTTTTCCTGCAAAAATTCACTTCGTTCATTTTACCACTGCAAGTTTAAAATTTAAAGGAAGTCATTTTTTTATTAGTAAAATAGTCGCCATTGAAGCAATTCCTTCTTCGCGACCTGTGAATCCTAGTTTTTCAGTTGTTGTTGCTTTGACATTTACTTGATTAGGTTCTGCATTTAAGAGTTCTGCAATTCGATTACGCATAGGTTCAATATATGGTGCCATTTTAGGTCGTTGTGCCATAATTGTGCAATCTACATTACCCAGTACATATCCTTCATCTTCAACAATTTTCCAAATATATTCTAATAACTTTGCTGAGTCAGCATCTTTAAATGCAGGATCTGTGTCTGGGAAATGACGACCGATATCCCCTTCACCGATTGCACCCAAAGCAGCGTCCGTTATTGTGTGTAATAAAACATCAGCATCCGAATGACCTACTAAACCTTTTTCGTGAGGAATTGTAATACCTCCGATAATTAATGGTCGGCCTTCTTCAAATGCATGTACATCAAACCCTTGTCCTACTCGAAACATAGTTATCCTCCTATACGTTGGCTTAAAATCGCCTCTCCAAATACTAAATCTTCTTTTGTTGTTATTTTAACGTTGTCGTAGCTACTTTCAACAATATGTACGACTTGTCCTAAACGTTCAACTAACATTGCCTCATCAGTTCCTAAGAATTGATCCTTCTCTGCTGCATGTTCTGCTTCTTGTAAAATTGTAAACTGAAATGCTTGAGGCGTTTGAATCATCCATAAGTTAGAACGATCTACCGTCTCAACTATGACACCATTTTCAACCTTTTTCATCGTATCCTTTGTACGCACACCAGCAATTACTGCGCCCTTCTCTTCTGCAGCCTCTACTAGCTTGTGAATAACCGGAATTGTGATAAACGGTCTAGCAGCATCATGAACGAGTACAATTTCACCATCTTCTACTTTTTTAACACAAGAATACACGCTATCTTGGCGTTCTGCTCCACCATCCGGTAAAGCTTTAACTTTTTTAATATTATATTTCACAAGGAGAGATTGGATATATTCTCGTTCTTCAGGCTTTACCGCTAACCAAATCCCCTTACATGCAGAGTCTTGTTCAAAGACCTCGAGTGTGTGGATTAAAATTGGCTTTTCGCGTAGTTCTAAGAACAATTTGTTATGTCCCGCACCCATACGCTTACCGCTACCAGCTGCAGGTAAAATAACATCATATTGCATCAAAATTTTCACGTCCTACTCATGGAAAAGGACAAGGCAAAATGCCCTGTCTCTTTTTGTTTTCTATTATGCTGCTTTACCGCCATTTTTTGGTTTTGCAAAAATCATACGACCAGCAGAAGTCTGTAAAACACTCGTCACAACGACTACAATTGCTTGCCCAATATAAGATTTTCCTTCCTCAACGACAATCATTGTACCATCATCTAAATAAGCAACACCTTGATTGTGTTCCTTACCATCCTTGATTACAACTACATGCATTTCCTCACCTGGAATAACGACAGGCTTCACTGCATTGGCTAAATCATTAATATTTAGGACCGCAACATTATGGAGATCACATACTTTATTTAAATTAAAGTCGTTGGTTAAAATCTGCCCACTCATTTTTTTAGCTAAACGAACTAATTTTAAATCCACTTCTTGAATATCGTCAAAATCCACTTCTGTAATTAAAATATCCGTTGCTCGTTCATCCTGTAAAGTTCTCAAAATATCAAGACCTCGACGACCGCGGGTACGTTTCAGTGTATCTGACGAATCTGCAATATGTTGTAATTCTGTTAATACAAACTGTGGAACGACTAATGTACCTTCTATAAAACCAGTTCTCGAAATATCAGCAATACGCCCATCAATAATAACACTCGTATCTAGTAGCTTATAAGAGGTTGCCGGTGTTTCTGAAGCCACTTCATCAGAACTTTTCTTTTTAGCTAAATTACTTGCTCTTGCTGCCGAAAAAACCTGAAGCAATTCATCACGTTTTTTAAAACCTACTTGAAATCCTAAATATCCAAGAACAATAGATAACAAGATCGGTAAAACTGTCGTAATGATTGGAAGTTGTATACTATCAATCGAAAACCCAACAAAATACGCCACAATTAATCCTACAATCAAACCTAATGTACCAAATAACAAATCACCAACTGGAGCTTTCAATAACTTGTCTTCCATCCAACGAATAAAACGGACACATGAATCGGAAAATAAAAATGAAAATCCAAATAAAATGAATGCGCCAATTGTAACTGACACATATGGATTATTTAGCCATGGGTTTGAGGATAAATGAATGAATTCGTATAATGGCGGTAAAAATAATAAACCCAATGTACCTCCGATAAATAAGAAAGCAACTTGAATAACTATTTTCAACAAAATGAACACCTCCTTAATAGTTTTAATTATACATAGTTTCCCTTTTATTTGCTCGGCAAACCCCTTGGACAATTCAAATCAATTAAATTGCTTGTTTTTTCTACTTTCCACTTTCAATCCTCTAGAAAAAACAACTTTTTACGCAAAAAACTGAATTTATAAATTAAACGAAATATGCTCTTTACAACAGAAATCCCTCCTGTTAATGACCATCCTTTAGTCAAATGTGACATCTCTATGTCACATTTCTTGAAATCGGTTACAATCTTCATGTTCGAGAAAATTTACAACGCAACACAGGAGGATTGTTATGAATCAAACAAAAAACATTAAAATTACAACTGCAGATCCATCAGGCATCGGACTTTTCGGACTGGCCATCGTTACACTTGTAGCCTCATCTCAAAAATTAGGGTGGACTGAAGGTGTAGGGCTCCTCATTCCCTGGGCAATATTCTTAGGTGGTATAGCACAATTTTATGCCTCTATACTAGATTCTAAGCATAATAATACATTTGGTACTACTGCTTTCGGAGCTTATGGACTTTTTTGGATGGCAGTGGCTACAACTTGGTTTGTTCAATCTGGAACCTTTGGATTAACGTTACAAGAAAGTGCTGATGTACATCAATTAGGTTTCGTCTACATAGGATACCTTGTTTTTACAATATTCATGACCATCGGTGCATTAGAAACAAATAAAGTACTATTCTTCATTTTCTTCTTAATCAATTTTTTATTCGTTGGCTTATCACTGAGTTCACTTGGCATCATGGAACACGGCATGTACCTTTTAGCGGCTTATTCTGAGTTTGGCATTGCAATCCTATCTTTATACGGTGCTGGCGCAAATGTTTTGAACAAACATTTTGGTTTTGAATTTTTACCTTTAGGTAAACCCTTCGGAATTATTACTAAACCAGTAGAAAAAGAAAAAACGGCTCACTTACAAACAAATAACCAATCATTTTAGAAAAAAGCGACAACCTTTTGGTTGTCGCTTTCTTTCCCTACATCATAAATCACGGAAGCAAAGTTTCAGCGCCTCGTTTACCGTCTCTACCCCAACTACTTCAATACCTGCTGGATAATCCCAACCTCCTATGTTAGAAGCCGGGACAATTGCACGTTTAAAGCCTAGCTTCGCAGCCTCTTGTACACGCTGCTCCACACGCGATACACGACGCACTTCACCTGTTAAACCTACTTCACCTATAATACAGTCTCCTGCACTCACAGCACGGTCCTGATAGCTTGAAACAATACTTGTTAAGACTGCTAAATCTATTGCCGGTTCATCTAATTTTACGCCACCCGCGACTTTAATATACGCATCTTGGGCTTGTAGCAACATACCCATACGTTTTTCAAGTACTGCCATCAACAACGACACACGGTTCTGATCAATGCCTGTAGCCATACGTTTCGGATAGTTAAAGCTTGAAGGCGTAACTAAAGCTTGGATCTCAACTAGTATTGGGCGTGTTCCTTCCATTGAGGCAACGACGCTAGAACCCGCAGCTCCTTGCGAACGTTCTTGCAAGAACAATTCAGAAGGATTTAATACTTCTTTTAAACCACCCTGTAACATTTCAAAAATGGCAATTTCATTCGTTGACCCAAATCGGTTTTTTTGACTACGCAATATTCTATACGTATGATGACGCTCTCCTTCAAAATAAAGAACCGTATCTACCATATGTTCTAAAATACGCGGGCCTGCTATTTGCCCTTCTTTTGTTACATGCCCAACAAGGAAAATGGCAATATTTTTTGTCTTAGCAATACGCATTAACTCAGCAGTACACTCACGCACTTGTGATACACTACCTGGTGCAGAAGTTATCTCTGGATGATGCACGGTTTGTATGGAGTCAACAATGACAAACTTTGGTTGAACTTCCTCTATTGTTTGATTTAAAAACTCCAAATTCGTTTCAGAGTAAATATATAACTCAGCAGACTTCACACCCAGTCGCTCCGCACGTAATTTTGTTTGACGAATAGATTCCTCACCAGAAATATAGAGTACCCTATGACCTTTATTAGAGAGCAACGCCGAAACTTGCAAAAGTAGTGTAGATTTACCGATTCCAGGATCGCCACCAATTAACACTAAAGAACCTGGTACTACGCCTCCACCAAGTACACGATTCAATTCATTTAGTTCTGTTTCAACTCTAGGAGCATCTTCTGTCTCAATCGAAATAATAGGCATAGCCTTTTGAGAAGTACTTGATGAGTGCTGAAACGCTCCTCTAGGCCCTTTAGAAATGACTTCTACTTCTTCTACCATCTTATTCCATTCACCACACCCTGGACATCTTCCCATCCATTTAGGTGATTCATAGCCACAAGAATTACATAAAAATTTCGTTTTCTTTTTAACCATATTTCCTCCCAGTAATACTTCTATTGTTCTTTCTATTATAAAACAAGGCACTCCAAACATGTTGTTCGGAATGCCCTGCTTACTCAGACCTTTGATGAAATAAGTAGCGAATTACACAATTTCATCGTTAGAATGAATTATTTGGTTACAAACTCTTTAATATTAACAACAAATCCATCGTTTTCAACATCGAAAATGACACGCTGACCTGTTAACACTGTGCCTTTTAAAATCTCTTCAGATAAACGGTCTTCCACATGTTTTTGTATTGCTCGACGTAAAGGACGAGCACCATACTGTGGATCATAGCCTTCTTTAGCGATTTTATCTAAAGCTGCGTCCGTTAATTCTAGTTCGATATGTTGTTCTTGCAAACGTTTTGTCAATTGTTTTGCCATCAGTGCAACAATTTTCGTTAATTCTTCTTTTTGCAATGCATGGAAGACAATCATTTCATCAATACGGTTTAAGAACTCAGGGCGGAATGCTTTTTTCAATTCTGACATTGTAACACTCTTATTATCTTTGTGTATGTCTTTTGCATTAGCTGAGCTAAAACCGAGTGATTTTCTATATTGTAGTTCTGAAGCACCTACGTTTGATGTCATGATAACAACTGTATTTCTAAAATCTACTACGCGTCCTTTAGAATCTGTTAAACGACCATCTTCTAATACTTGTAATAGAATATTGAAGACATCTGGATGTGCTTTTTCAATTTCATCAAGTAAAATAACAGAATATGGTTTACGACGGACTTTTTCTGTCAACTGACCGCCCTCTTCAAACCCTACATACCCTGGAGGTGAGCCGACAAGTCTTGAAGTCGAATGTTTTTCCATATACTCAGACATATCAACTCGGATCATAGAATCTTCATCACCAAACATTACTTCTGCTAACGCACGAGCAAGTTCCGTTTTACCAACCCCCGTTGGTCCAAGGAAAATAAATGAACCGATTGGACGCTTCGGATCTTTTAAGCCTGCACGCGCGCGGCGAATTGCTCTAGAGATGGCTTCTACTGCCTCAGTTTGACCAACAAGACGTTTGTGCAGCTCTTCTTCGAGGTTAAGTAATTTTGCTGATTCCTCTTGTGCTAACTTCGATACCGGTATCCCCGTCCACACAGAAACAACTTCAGCCACGTCATTAACAGTTACTTTTGATTCTTCTTTACCTTGTTTTTCTTTCCACGATTTCTTTGTAGATTCTAATTCTTCTTTTAATTTTTGTTCAGTATCGCGAAGCGAAGCCGCTTTTTCAAATTCCTGACTTTGAACAGATGCGTTTTTCTCTGACCGAATCGCTTCTAGTCTTTGCTCAAGTTCTTTTAAGTTTGGAGGAGTTGTATAAGAACGCAACCTTACTTTAGATCCAGCTTCATCAATTAAATCAATAGCCTTATCTGGTAAGAAACGATCCGAAATATAGCGATCCGACATTTTCGCAGCCGCATCAATGGCTTCATCCGTAATTTTCACACGGTGATGCGCTTCATAGCGGTCACGTAAACCTTTAATAATTAGTATGGCTTCCTCAACAGTTGGTTCATCGACTTGAATTGGTTGGAAACGACGCTCCAATGCAGCATCCTTTTCGATGTATTTACGATATTCATCCAATGTTGTTGCACCGATACATTGTAATTCTCCACGTGCTAGCGATGGCTTCAAGATGTTCGATGCATCAATTGCACCTTCTGCTCCACCTGCTCCAATTAATGTGTGAAGTTCATCAATAAAGAGAATAACATTACCTGCTTGGCGAATTTCATCCATCACTTTTTTCAAGCGATCCTCGAATTCACCACGGTATTTTGTACCCGCCACGACTGTTCCCATATCAAGTGTCATAACACGTTTGTCACGTAAAATTTCAGGTACTTCATTGTTTACGATTTGTTGAGCTAAGCCTTCCGCAATTGCCGTTTTACCAACACCTGGTTCCCCGATTAAAACTGGGTTGTTTTTAGTACGACGAGATAGTACCTCAATAACTCGTGTAATTTCCTTACTACGGCCAATCACTGGATCTAAGCTACCGTCTCTTGCAACTTGAGTCAAATCACGTGCCAAGCTATCTAAAGTTGGTGTACTTGCAGCTTGTGTAGCACTATTTGCATTTTGTGCATGATCGTGACTACCTAACAGTTGTAACACCTGTTGACGCGCTTTATTTAAACTAACTCCCGCATTGTTTAAAACACGAGCTGCTACGCCTTCTCCTTCACGAATAAGGGCTAATAATAAGTGCTCTGTACCGATATACGAGTGACCTAGTTTACGTGATTCATCGACAGATAGTTCGATTACTTTTTTTGCACGAGGTGTGTAATGTACGATTGGGCCAACGTCTTTTGTACCTACACCAACTAACTCCTCAATACCTTCTTCTATCATTTCAGAGCTAATATCAATTGCTTCAAGCGCTTTAGCTGCTATACCGCCACCTTCACGAATTAAGCCAAGTAAAATGTGCTCTGTACCGATTGATTCATGTTTCATACGAATAGCTTCTTCTTGTGCCAGTTGAAGCACCTTTTGTGCGCGTTGAGTAAATCGATTAAACATCATAAGAATCCTCTCCCTCTTCGTCAAAATGACCTTTTTTTAATTCTCTATTACATTGCAATCGTTCTCGCAACAAATTTGCCCGATACACATCTCGTTCATTTGGTTGAAGTGTAGTACCTGCATGTTGTTGTAAAAAGCCCGGCTGCATATAAAGCATACATTCGTTCAATACAGCAATAGGTATATTCTGGATTATACCCAAATATATACCCAATCGAACGTTAGATAAACAATTTGCTGCTTCCTCGCTGGTTAAAATTCTGGCATATAGTAAAGTTCCCAATGAACGATTGAGACGATCAGCTAAAGCAATTGATGCATGTTCTATTAATGCTGTACGTGCTTCTTTCTCTTTTTGAATTATTTGTTCAGTTACACTTTGTAAGTCTAATAAAATATCCTTTTCTGATTTACCAAGTGTGATTTGATTGGAGATTTGATAATAATTGCCTACCGATTCCGTCCCCTCACCATACATTCCTCTCACAACCATACCAAGTCGTGGCATCGTACTTATGAGAGAACCAATTTGGTTTGTCATAGTTAATGCAGGTAGATGCATCATAATAGACGCCCTCAAACCTGTTCCTGTATTTGTAGGGCAACTTGTTAAATAACCAAATGTATCATCAAAAGCATACGGTAAATGATGCTCTAATAGACGATCAATCTGATCGGCACTTTCATAAGCTTTTTCTATTTGTAACCCTGGCTGTAAACATTGAATACGAATATGATCCTCTTCATTAATCATTACGCTAATCGATTCATCTTTTGACAGTAAAACCGATCCAACTCTCTCTTTCTCTGCAAGCTGAGGACTGATTAAATGCTTTTCTACTAATACTTTACGCTGTAATGCAGGCATGTCATGCAAAGAAAAATAAGAGAACTGAAAATGTTGTTCTTCCTCATCATCTGCATCAATCAATACATTCGAAACAGCTTTATCAATTTGCATTGCCTCTTCATCAGAAAAAGCTCTTGGAAAACAGAAATCTGTTAAGTTACGCGCTAACCTGATACGAGTACTCATGACGATATCACCATATTGTCCTTCTTCTTGCATCCAATTGGTCGTTGGATTGTGTAAAAAGTGCTCAATGTTCACCTTGAGACCCACCTCCTACTTGCAACTTTTTTTCAAGAGCACGGACATTATCCCGCATAGTTGCTGCATCTTCAAACCGCTCTTCCTCTATGGCCACTTTCATGTCCAAACGAATTGCCTCAATTTGTCTTTTTAATTGATATAGCTCATTAATAGAACCTGGCACTTTTCCAACGTGTTCCACGGCTCCATTATGCAACCGTTTTAAGACCTGAGGTAGCTGCTCTTTAAAAGTTTCATAACATCCAGGGCAATTAAATTTCCCCTCGTTCAAAAATTGATGGTATGTCATACCGCATTCAGGACAATTCTCCTGTTCCTGCGTTTTCTGCTCATTTACATTTGGTGCTGCAACTGACCAACTCGGTGTACCAAACCAATTTGAAAAAAGTTTATGCATTGAAATTGGATCAGCATTAAAGTCGAGGTTCAAATGGAAAGAATCAAGTTGTTTATTGCACACTTCACAGAAATGCCTTGTCGTTTTTTTGCCATTCTTCATTTGTGTCACCGTGATAGTGGCCGGTCTTTGTTTACAGTTTTCACAAATCATACCCTCGCACCTCTTTTACAATTGCTTGTCATATTTTATAGTCAGTAGCATTGCTTGTAGGATACGCGCGCGAAGCTCATCACGTACCGGTAAATTTATTCGTAACACAGAACGATCAAGAGCTGCTAACATCATTTTAGCTTCTCTTTTCGTAATTACCCCTTCGTCAATTAAACGGAAAATTAAATCATTCGTCATAGTTTGTGAAGCACCTTCGTTTACTTGCTCAATCACTTGGTCAATTAAATCTGACTTTGAACTAGCTTTGACACGTAAAATTCGTATATATCCTCCACCGCCTCGTTTACTTTCAACCAAATAGCCACGCTCGGCGGTAAATCGAGTATTTATCACATAATTAATCTGGGAGGGTACGCATTGAAATTTATCAGCAATTTCACTCCGTTTAATCTCAATATGTCCTTTCCCACCTAATTCGATAACCTCTTTCAAATAACCTTCTATTATGTCAGAGATATTACGCATTTCAAATTCCACCTCGCTTGCATCACTGACTTTGACTATCTTTGACTATATTTGACTACATTATACACAGCCTTATAAAAAACACGCAATTGAAATGCTCATTGAATTGTGAAAGGTGTCCGTTTAGCCTCAAGAAGCACCCATACCTCGGAGTCTTGCTGACACTGGATAAGCCGAAGAAGTACTAAAAACACTCGTTTTAAGGAAGACAACATAAGTCTTAGACATCCCATCGTAACAGTTGCACAAAAAGCATTCTACTGTCTCAAGATACCCGTTTCACCAATCTAATATTCGGCCCAAACAAAAAACCGCGATAGCAAGTGCCATCGCGGTTTTTTCGTATTAATACCATTTTCCAACAATCGGGTAATTCCAATCTGTATCATTAAGAGCCTTCACAATACCTATTACTGGAACGACAACACCCGTAATCAAAAAGACTACTAAGAATGGAAGTCCAATTAATAAAAAACTAAAGATCCCTGATACAATAACTAATACCCACATAACAAATTGGAACAATAGCGCTTGAATGGACAAACGCTTAATTTGTTGATCATCAATAAATATATAAAATAGGATTGGCAATAAACACGGAGCAAAAAATGCACTTGCATGAAGAATCACTTTTAATCCTTTTGATTCCATTTAGAGCAACTCACTTTCATAAATTAATATACTTCTTTTTCTATTTATACGATTCAGAAATTCATTAGTTTCATATTCTCATCAAAAGAGGAACATTCTTTATTTCGATTCGTCCTCTGAAGTAACAAAAGAAAGGGAGGAGTTTTTCCTTTGAAAAAAGCATTATTATTCATCGGTAGCATCGCACTATGCTTAATCATTTTCATTGCAATGCCTTATTGTTTATTGAAAAATTCATTTTCTAATGATTGCGAATCTAAAACTTCCTCATGCTCTAAAACCATTGAGCATAAAATAAAAATCATCAATTCAATAAGTGAGTCTGATGTCCTGTATCAAGATCAGAATACTAGAGAAGACTCAACCGATAAAAGTCATAGAGGTCAATTTATATCAAGCCTTTTCCTAAGTGATAACTAAATACCATAAAATATAAAAGAGGGCCGCTATGCATAAGCGCCCTCTTTATTATTTATCTTATGTTTCATTCAACTTCTTCTCGTGACAATACGACACCGTTTATGAGAGGATAGTTATACACTAGTTGAAATGAGGACGATCTATGATTCGAACCATTGGCATTACTAATAATCAAGAACTAAAAATGGATTTTCCGCTAGAGGAGATACGAAATAATTCTTTTGAATGGTATTGGATTGATTTTGATGAACCTACTGTGGAGGAAGAACTACTGCTAGACACATTCTTTCACTTTCATCCACTAGCTATTGAAGACTGTTTATTGCGATTACAACGACCAAAACTCGATTATTATGACGACTACCAATTTTTAGTTGCGCATAAGTTAAACGAAGAGACCTTTGAAGCCGAAGAGGTTAATATGTTCGTTTCCGAAAAATTTGTTGTGACTTTTCATAAATCGCCAGTTCCTGAATTTGATATCGTCCGTTCGCGTATAAATGATCAACCACAGTATTGGAAAAGTGGTGCTATTTTCGTCACTTATCAAGCACTAGATAAAATCGTAGATAGCTATTTCCCAATGGTCTACAACATTGAAGACCATTTAAATACGATTGAGGATGAGCTAAATTATCAAAGCAACACAAAATCTATGCGCTATGTATTTGATTTGCGTAGTGATTTACTTCATATTCGTCGTACCATTTTACCGATGCGTGACCTTGTATATCGTATTTTAAACTCGGCACGCTTTACATTGACCAAATCCGAACGTGCTTACTTTGCCGACATTCATGACCATTTGATAAAACTCACAGAAATGGTTGAATCCAACCGTGAACTTACCGCTGATATGCGGGATAGTCATATGTCTATGAATGCCAGTCGCATGAACGGTATTATGATGATCTTGACCATTATCTCATCTATTTTCATTCCACTAACCTTCATAGCAGGTGTTTACGGTATGAACTTTGAAAATATGCCTGAATTACATTGGTATTACAGCTACTTTATCGTTATAGCTATTATGCTTCTTATTGCCGTATCCATGTTAGTTTGGTTTAAATACAAGGGTTGGTTCGACTTATTTAAACCATAAAAAAACGCAGGTTCCCCACAATTTGAGGAGAGTCTGCGTTTTACTTTATTTCATCATCTTTAGCATCTTTTAAACCAAATAATACAAATGAAATGGCACCTGAAAATAACGCTGCACCTACAGCAATCATTATACGTGAGTCCAAAGGAACGTCTGTATAATCCTCATTCAATAACATCAATGCCGATACCACTACTACTGCCATAATTGGTAACGCAAATTTCATTCCTCGCTTACGATCCATTGACCAATACATCCTTTTCTTCAAGACATTTCTTTTATTGTAGCATGGACACCCTATAAGAACACAGTGAAATAATATGTGACATCGATTGTTCACTTCTCTTTATTAATTTTAAGCGACCTTTTTAATACGCAGTTCCATCAAATCTTCAATGCATTACTTTATACCTTCAATATCAACTTCAAAATCCCCTATTTATTAAGAAATTATTACTAATTTCTTAATAAAAAGAAATCTATGTTATGTCTATAGATATGTTATAAATGGTAGAATAGAATCATCATAAACTAAACTTCGCTTATAGTAGAATGGAGAAATTGACGTGTCAATTTGGACAATGAGAAGAACAAGAAAAGAAAAAGAACCCTATTTTCAAACAGAGCACTATATGAATCGAGTTACTTTAAACGTGACTAGACATCATGATATACAAAAACAATTTCAATTATTAGATCTAACTAAGCAAGATTTAGCTATTTTAAAACAACTACAGCCATTAACTCAGGATCTCATCAACGAAATGGTTGAGAAATTTTATGAAGCTATTAGCCAATCTGACACTTTAGTGGGTATTATTCAAAAGCATTCTAAAATCAACAAATTAAAAGTAACATTAACACGTCACTTATCTGAAATGTTTGAATGTAATATTAATGATGATTACATTGAACAACGCAAGATTATCGCACAAGTACACGTTCGCATAGGCCTACAATCGAAGTGGTATATTAATTCATTCCAATCTTTAACTACCTCTTTCATTCATTTTGTTAATAGTCTAGATCTAAGTGCAAAGGAATCGACTTTAGCAATTAGTGCATTTTCAAAATTAATAAATCTTGAACAACAACTAGTCATTGAGGCATATGAAAATGAACAAGATCGTATTAGGGAGAATTCAGATGAAAAGCAACAAAAAGTTGTCATCTCAGTTCAAAGTACGGCACAGGAGCTTAGTGCTATTAGCCAAGAAACAACTGCTTCACTACAATCTTTAGCTAGCCAATCAGATGACATTGCTCAATCAACTCAACAAGGTTTAATGTTCGTAACTTCTACTCAAGAAAAATCTGATAGTGGCAGAGAGCTATTAGACGCACAAACAAAATTGATGAACAAGATGTCTTCAAGCGTCACTTTATTAGATGAAACAATGAATAGACTACGTATTTCTTCTAATGAAATCACACAAATTGTTCGTCTAGTAACAGACATTGCAGATCAAACTAATTTGCTTGCATTAAATGCATCGATTGAGGCAGCTCGTGCTGGTGAACATGGTAAAGGCTTCGCTGTTGTTGCTGATGAAGTACGTAAATTAGCTGAGGAAACGAAGAGTGCTGTTCGAAATGTATCACTTCTTATTAAAGACACCGAAAATAACATTGAGAATATGTCCGGTTCAGTTAAGGATGTCGATGTTCAAATCTCTAAAGGCGTTGATATGCAAAATACCCTTTCTCAATCATTCCACATAATCGCAGAGGCGGTTGCAGGTATAAAAGAAAAAAATGAAAATACAACAAAAGACATCACTAGTATTTCTCATTTACTTGAAGATTTGAGCCAAGGAGCTGCTCAAGTATCTGCATCATCTGACCATCTTATTGAAATTACGAGCCAATTAAATTAAGAAAAACAGGCTGTTCGCTATGAGATTCATAGTGAACAGCCTGTCTTATATTATTGATAAAATCTCTTTATTCCATAAAAGCCACCAAATATAAAGAAAACTCCAACTAAAATGATTGCTATAATGCACATCATTTCTGACATCCTTTATCCATCCCAACTAAACTATATTACGCTGTAATATCTCGTTTGGTGAAAACAATATAACTAATTGCCATGAAAATGACTACGTAAACTGATAACACTGCAAGTGCAAGTGACATTGTTGTACCTTCAACAAATGCATTACCATATACAAACTGCGTTAAATCCGTATACGTAAAGAATAGGTATTTTACAAATTCATATTTTCCTAAGAAGAGTACAATATTACTTCCCATAAACCATAGGAACATCGAAATACCAATTGCTAAAGCATTTGAACGGAAAACAGATCCAATCATAAAGGCAAATGTTGCAGTCACGAAAATATTAACTGATGAAATTAAATATAAATACAATGAGCGTAGCCAAATCGACTGTTCTACTACTTCACTGCCATTCCATTTCAAGTAACCTACACCACTTGAATCAAATAGTATAAGACCAATAATTACAGAGGTGATCCAAGTGACTGCTGCCATTGCTATCCCGAATAATAATACCGTAGCAAACTTAGACGTCAGTATTTTCCAACGCTTTACTGGTCGCGTTAATAACATTTTAATTGTACCTTCTGAAAACTCAATTGCCACAATTCCAGCCGCAATAACAACAACAAACATAGTAACTAACGACAATATACCATGAGAGCCTAACACAAAGCTTTCCATACTCGTTTCATTTTCAGGTGCAATATCATTCTTCAGGCGATATTCTGATATACTTTTTTGCTCAATTAGATTTTCTTTTTCATCTTTAGATAGACCATCTTCTTTTAGCATTTTGTCATTCTCAGCAATAGCAGCCTTTTCTTGTTCTTGCCAACTCAGCTTCGGTGCATCTTTCCCATCAGCCTTTTCTATAGTCACGGCTCCACCAGTTGAATCATCTGCAGAACCATATTTACTTGATATCCACTTATTTAACCCAGCCATACCAATTACTAGTACGATGAGCATAATTAACATAATCCAAGTGGCTTTTTTACGCCACAACTTCATCCACTCATTTTGAATTAGTTTCAGCAATTTGGCCACCTCCTGTCATTTCTAAGAATTGATCTTCTAATGTTTGATGATAAGGATTCACTGCATAAATATTAATATCACTAGCAACAAGTGACTGCACAATTGCTGGAATTTGTGTTTTCTCAGCCTGTACGAGCCATCCTTTTTCATGCTGTTCAAAAACAATACCTGCATCAGCAAAGACTGTCGTGATATTAGCATTTTGTTCTGTTTCGATATAGTAATGTGACTGCTCGTCATTTTTCATTTCACGCATATCAATCAGCTTACCATTTTGAATAACTGCAATTCTGTCACACATTAATTCTATTTCAGAGAGTAAGTGACTTGATACGAAAACAGCGACGCCTTCCTCCTCCGCAATTTTACGTAAATAGTTACGGAATTCTCGAATACCTGCTGGATCCAAGCCATTCGTAGGTTCATCTAATATTAAAAACTTCGGTTTATTTAGCAAAGCCTGTGCTAAACCTAAACGTTGACGCATCCCTAACGAGTACGTCGATACTTTTTCACGAATACGCTTTTCTAAACCTACTTGACGAATAACTTCATCAATTCGCTCTTTTGTTACGTTTTTATTCATACGTGCAAAATGTTCAAGGTTTTTATAGCCCGATAAGTATTTATACATCTCAGGGTTTTCTACGATTACACCTACTTTGCTAATCGCTTCCTCAAAATGACTTTGTACCGACTGGCCATCGATGAAAACCTCACCGCTTGTTGGCTTCATAAGACCTACCATCATACGAATTGTTGTCGTTTTCCCCGCTCCATTTGGCCCTAAAAATCCCGTAATTTGACCGGGATACAAAGCTAAATTTAAATCATGGATAATCTTCTT
This sequence comes from Viridibacillus sp. NPDC093762, assembly GCF_050279675.1. NCBI lineage: Bacteria > Bacillati > Bacillota > Bacilli > Caryophanales > Caryophanaceae > Viridibacillus > Viridibacillus sp. NPDC093762. Next base: position 68,718 of record NZ_JBNNUK010000006.1, read on the forward strand.
ACCTTTAATTGTTTTCGATAAATTCTTCAGTTCAACAATTGGTTTATTGTCCAACTTTGTCACCTTCCTTCAATAAATTTTTCAACCATGTAATGGTATCTTGGTTGTATTCTTCGCGGATGTTTTCAATTTCTTCCTGAGCCACTATTTGTCCTTTTTGAAGAACGATAATACTATCTAACAAAGGCTCAACTTCTCTAATTTCATGAGTCGAAAGGAATATTGTTTGTGTTTCTGGATCTGTAAATTGAATAAGCCCTTTAATCAAATTCTCGCGTACAAGTGGGTCAAAACCAGAGAATGGTTCATCCATTAAATAATAAGACGCATCTCGCCCTAGTGTAGCTGCCATTTTCACACGACCACGACTACCCTTAGACATATTCTTTAGTTTTACATCTAATGGAATATTCAAAAATTGCGCCACAATACAAGCTTTGTCATAATGGAAGTCTACAAATTGCGTGTCGTAATAACGGAAAAGTTCTTCTCCCGTAAAGTATGGATAAAATAAATCCAAGTCAGGTAAGTAAGCGATGTGCTCCGCACTTCCTCGGTTTACCCTTCTACCATCTAGCTGTACTCTTCCACTCGTAGGATGTAATAAACCAGCAATAATTTTTAGCAGTGTAGATTTACCACTACCATTTTCTCCAGCTAACCCAATAATTTTCCCTTTTGGAATGGTAAAAGAAACATCGGATAATACAGTTTTTTTGCCATATTTTTTTGAAATATTATCAACTGCAATCATACTTACTCACCCCGTTCCTTGGATTGCAGTATCTCTATCATTTCTCTTTGAGTAAAACCTAATGACTCCATGTTATGAATAAAGCTTTCAACTAATCCCAGCTTCATCTCTTCGCGTAGTTCAGCTAGTCGCTCACGGTTTTCAGTTACGAATGTACCTTGACCACGCTTCGTTTCCGTAATATCCATTTGCTCCAACTCCTTGTATACACGCTGCATTGTATTCGCATTAACCCCGGCTTCAACAGCATATTCCCGAACTGATGGAAGGCGATCTCCCGATTTTAAGCTTCCACGAATAATATCACCGCATATACGATCTACAAGCTGTTGATAAATTGGTTTATCCTTCAAGAAATCAACACTCATCGTTGTTCAACTCCTCGGTCGAACCACTTTAACGCTATAACGTAGAAGAGAATTGTTACAATGGCATAAAATAGGACAGTACCTAAATAAAGATTTTGAATTTCTAGTGTGCCTTGGATATTAGTAATCTTTGGTACCACTTTCTCAACTACAGTCGATTTGATTTCAATCGTATTAAGCCACTTTTTCATCCATGCTAGCTCTAACATTTTTGACCAAAGTAAAGAGGCCACAATTCCAACAACCATGGTAATAAACCCAGTAAATTTCCCTGTGTAATATCTCATTTTCATATGGAAAATCCATAACAATAACACGACAACAAACATAAACAATGAGTTTGACACGAGTAGAAGAAGAAGTTGAACCCCAAGTAAAATTAACTCTCCTAATTCAGCTATATGGCTAGTGACTAGCAAAGTAATACCCAATACACCCAACACAGTAAACACAACAATTTCAAAAAGGATACCAAAAGCAATTTTAGAGCTTAAGATTTGCCCCGTCGTAGCAGGTGTATGTAACCACACATCTATTCTTTTAGCATCTTGATTTAAACTTATACAGAATTGGATCAATACGATAAAACTCTGTAAGAGAAACCATATACCAGTCAACACAAGTGCGATTTCCACGTACATCCCATCCAAGTCGAACATCTTCATTAGTCCTACTGGTATCAGAAAAATTGTTACCACAGTGGCCAATATAACTCCCCATATCCAAGAACGATATAATAACCACTCTCTTTGAAATAGGCCTTTCCATTTTTCCATAAGTATCCCTCACATGTTCTAGTGTACTAGTTACATGGTACACCTAAAAAAAGGGAAAACGCAAGTGATATATTTTAATTAGCTAACTCTTTGTCAAAATTTTTTTCATTTAAACGCTCCATACCTTGCTATGACTAAGTTTACTTCAACTTAAAATAGCATCAATTTTTTTTTGAATTTGCGTTTCTTTCTCTTCTGTCATTTCAAAACGTTTACAAAGTTCATCACAAGTAGCAATTACTTGATTCAATGTTTGTTCTACATGCTTTTGTGATGATTTAATACGTGAATGCAATGACCATTCAGAGAAGATATCATCAAACATATAATCCGCAAATGTTATAAATGAACCTCTTTCGACTTGTAAATTTCCAACTTGAATTTCCCTCACGTCTAATAATTCCGTTTGAAAATTTTGAAGTGCGACCTGCGCTTTATGTATAGCATTTTCGGTATCATCTAATTCACCGTGTTTTAAAGCAGTCGCAATAAAACCACCTCCTAAAAACGTATCCCATGTAGAGTAGCCTTCAGCATTATCTAATCGTTTTAGTGCAAACTGTAGTGATCTCTTTGCCACGTCCCCAGCTTTCATTGCTTCTTTAATTTCCCAACTTAAGGTCGTTAGTAACGTTCTTTCTTCATACAAGTCTCCCAATAGACGACACTCAGGTAAATTATTTTTGAAAATAAAATCTTCCTTTTCCTTAATAATCGCATACCATCTATCGTCAATATTTTGCCATCTAGGATTATTAAGTTCTGTCTGTATCTCTGCTAAATCAACTTGTAAAATCCCTTTCATCTTCTCAGCCTCACGCCACTTCGCTTCGGCTGCTGCCATTTCCGACAATTCCTTTAAACGGATTTCATCCTGCTTGCCTGTCCAAGTTCTAAACATATTTAAAAACGAAAATCGATCTAGTTTATCGACATCCTTTGTCTCTTTCTGTAACTTTCTATAATATCTTTCTGAACGTCTACCTATCTCTTCAAGCTGTTCTTGAAGCGCAATTTGACGACGCAAAACTTTATCTCTCTTATCCATTTCAAGCTTTAATTCTGCTTGTCGACCATCTATTTGTTGCAACATTTATCTAACCTCCCATTTTTACCTTTTATTAACATACGAAATAGTTAATGAAATGGTTTCATTTATTTTGATAAACTAAAAGAATAATCGGGAGAGGGTGAATTTTTTGGTTACTTTATATATAACTAGACATGGACAAACAGTGTGGAATGTAGCAAAGAGGATGCAGGGTTGGTCTGACTCTCCTTTAACAGAAAAAGGACATCAAGATGCGGAGAAATTAGCTCATAAATTAAAGAATATCCCATTTTCAACAGCCTATATTAGCCCAAGCGGACGCACTGTAAAAACTGCAGAAATTCTTTTAAAGGGACGCCAAGTGACAACCATTTTAGACGAAGATTTACGAGAGATTAATGCAGGAGAATGGCAAGGGATGACTTTAAGTCATATTGAATCCACATTCCCTGAACAATACGTTGCTTATTATGAGCAGCCTGAGCAGTTCAAACCCACATCCGGGGAAAGTTTCCACGATGTTGAAAAGCGAGTTCTTTCAGTTTTAAATCGTATAATTGAAGCAGACCCAGAAGGAGATGTCTTAATCGTTACACATAGTGTGGTGAAAAAATTACTTATTAATTATTTTAAAGGGAATCCATTAAATTCTCTTTGGGATCCCCCTTTTATTCACGGTACGAGCTTAACCGTTGTAGAAATAGATAGTGATGGACAAACAACTTTTCAAATAATTGGTGACACTTCACATTTTGAATAAAAAAACCGTCCTTCTATACATGATTTCATGCATGAAGGACGGTTTATTATCAGTGTGGCATTAAACGCTTTGCTTTACGATGCTCACGACGTGCAGGACCAGTATCGAATAATCGTTTTTCCGCTTCTGTTTCTGGGAACACACCGGACACAGGAATAGGTTTACCATTTTCATCAACTGCAACCATTGTTACAAATGATTCCGTAGTTAATTTTTGTTCCCCTGTTAATAGATCACGGGAAATTACACGTACATACACTTCCATAGAAGATCGGCCAGTAGAAGTCACTATACTTTCTAATTCTAAAACATCACCTACATGAGCTGGTGATACAAAATCAACTGAATCAATAGAAGCGGTAACAACAGCACTTTTTGCATGCTTCATTGATGTAATTGCAGCAATTTCGTCAATATAAGCTAAAACTTTCCCACCAAAAATAGAATTCATATGATTTGTATCTGGGGGCAAGACTAATCTCGATTGTATAGTACGAGACTGTTTCATTGGAATTGCTTCTGTCATTTTCTAAACACGCTCCTAGATCATTTTGTTTTCTCACGCTAATGTTATTTTAAAGTTAATGCGTTTGTTTTTCTACAATTAAGATTAAAATAATATTTAAAATCATTAATGACCGTTTACTAATTTAAAATATCCTAAGGAAACCTTTCTTAATAAACTAATGATCCTTTGTAGATTTCATTTCATAGCTTCTCCAGATAAAGCCATTCGTATTCTCGAAAGGATCATTATGTTATTTTAAAGAACAGTATTTACCGTAATAAATTTCAATTCTGTCATTCCTTCAACTGCAAATTTGACTCCTTCCCGACCATAACCACTCATTTTCACGCCACCATATGGCATATTATCTGTACGGAATGTGGGAATATCATTAATAATTACAGATCCTGCTTCTAATTCATCGGCAGCACGCATAGCATCGTCTAGCTTATTTGTGAAAATACCTGCATTCAAACCAAGGTCAGATGCATTTAATAACTCGATCGCTTTGTCGAATGTTTCATATGGAACAATCGACACAATAGGTGCAAATACTTCTTGACAAACCACTTTCATATCTGTTTCGACATTTGTCATGACGGTTGGTGTCAACGTACGTTCAGTGAATGTTCCGCCAGTTGCAACGACTGCCCCTTGAGTTTTTGCTTCTTCTATCCACTCTGTAATTCTTATTACTTCTTTCGGATTAATCATTGCGCTAACATCCGTCGATTTATCAAACGGATCACCCACTTTTAATTTTTTTGTTTCTACCACGAACGCCTTTGTAAATTCATCGTAAATCGATTCATGAACAAAAATGCGTTGTAATGAAATACAAACTTGCCCTGCAAAACCGAATGCGCCGTTTACACAGCGTCCTACAATTTTTTCAATCGGTGCACTTGGCTCTATGATTAACCCCGCATTTGAACCAAGTTCGAGTGTGATTTTACGTAAGCCGACCTGTTCTTTGATTTTCAATCCAACAGCTCCACTGCCTGTAAAAGTTACCTTTTTTACTGCTGAATTTGTAACAAGCTCCTCACTTAGCTCACTGCCGCTACCTGTAACAATTTGAAGCACACCGTCTGGTAAACCCGCTTCTTTAAAAATCTCTGCCATCACAATACTACTTAATGGCGTTTGAGATGCTGGCTTTAAGACAACCGCATTTCCTACAGCAAAAGCTGGACCTAATTTATGTGCCACCAAATTAAATGGAAAGTTAAATGGTGTAATAGCAGCGACCACACCAAGTGGTACTCGCTTCGTCCAACCGATTCGATTAGTTACCCCAGGTGCTGCGTCCATCGGTACTGTCACACCATGTAGTTGTTTTGCTTCCTCTGCTGCAAATTGATACGTTGCAATAGTACGATCCACCTCACCTAAGCTAGCTGTAATTGGTTTTCCCGCCTCTAATGTTAAAATTTCTGCTAATTCCTCACGACGTCTACGTATAATTTCAACAACACGATATAAAATTTCTGCTCTTTCGTATGCCGTTGTTTTTTTAAAAGATTGAAAGGCATTATGTGCTCCTTCTATAGCTCGCTTTACATCTGCTGATGTTGCCTTTGCCACTTTAGCAATTACTTCACCACTATAAGGAGATTGTAGTTCATAGCTTTCTACTGTATCTTGCCATTTACCATCTATCCAAAGTTTCTTCTCTTCCATTTTAAGTCCTCCTATATGTAGATCACTACCCCTTCCATATTATCACTATTTTTTTAGACCGGTGCAGGTGGGCGTTTAATTACCACCATTGCTATTTGCTGCAGTAGATGCACTGACAATTACAGCGGTTGAAATCATTGCAGCTTGCTGGGCCTGTAAAATGGATTCTATGGATGCGAGTACTGTCATTGTCGTTCCAGTTTGTGTTTCGATTAAATGCTTTGTTTCAAGCTGAACCGCAATAGGTAAAATCATCTCTTTATAACCCCATTTAAAGAGCTTCATTTGTTCAAGTTCATAATAGACATCAACAATTTGCTGTAGGAGTTCATCTTTCGCACCAATAGCTCCCAACAAACCGATTACCATATAATGCGATTTCTTTACTTTAATACCCGTTTTTTTAAAATAATCACGTACATACAACACATTTTCTACAATTTGGCGGTTATAGCTAGCGTTTGTAATGGTCATAATTTGTGACGTCCATTGTAATTCATCACTACTATAAAAACCATTCCCCTTTAAATCTTTAAAATAATCATTCATTGTCGTAGCGCGTTCTTGTATATCCCCTTCTTGTTTACTTAGTAGCACAGCAAATGGAATATCCTCATGTGACGTAAGAAACGGATGATGCTTTCGAATTGCATCATAAAGCTCTTTCCCTTTCATTACTTGTTTCTCTTCGGGTATAACATCACCGTTGATAAAAAGAGCTGCTAAATAGGAATACATCGACCGCTTAAATCCTGCTTGCTTTAGGGTCTCTTCACGTGCTATTAATTGCCCAACTGCTGTACCTGGCATCTCATCTGTGCTATCTAAGAAAGCAACCATACTATGATGAATATGGGATCTTAGAGGTGATAATAATTTTGTTTGTGCTTTAATTTCATCTGATATTTCTATATATCGTTTTGCATCAAAAGTACGCCCAGTTATAACATAATAGCTAGCTATAGAGATTAAAATGCGTTTATCTACACCCCAGCTCACTGCATTTTTCAATCTTCCATATGTATCTTGTATATCCCGCTTCACTTGCATCAATTCCATATTATCCATCTCCTTTTTTAAATAATACGTATTAGTTAATGACTGGTTTCATTTTGTTATAATGTAAATAATTTACGAATGAGGTGAGTAGCATGACAGAATTTGATATCATACAACAAACGAATATCTTTCAATCAAAAGACACATTAAAAGTACAACTCCAAGAACTTAGCATAGGTGCCGGTGATTCTATAATTGTTCACTCTTCCCTTAGCAAAATGGGATGGATTGCAGGTGCTGAACAGGCCGTAATTGAGGCTTTAATGGCAATCATAACTGATAAAGGTACAATCGTTATGCCCTCCCAATCCGCTACCAATTCTGAACCATCATATTGGGCCCTACCACCTGTACCAGAGCCTTGGCATCAAGCAATTCGTGATTCAATGCCAGCATATGATCCGCATTTATCTTCCTTGCGTGGTATGGGGAAAATAGCAGAATGCTTTCTAAGACACCCCTCAACGGTTCGTAGCATGCATCCAGCACATTCCTTTATGGCATGGGGACTAAATGCAAAAGAATGGATGAGTTCGCATCCAATTGAAAGCTCATTTGGACTTGCATCACCTCTTGGCAAAATGCTTCAACACGATATGAAGGTATTATTAATTGGTGTTGATTATGATTCTTGTACAGCACTTCATTTATCAGAGTACCTTGCAAATGTACAAAATACATCTCGTCAAGGGGCGGCTATGTTAATCGAGGGTAAGCGCCAATGGATTACCTTTGATATGTTAAATGTAGATTCAGACCGCTTCCTTGAGATTGGTAACTCATTTGAAAAGGCGCATTCTGAACATGTACATTATGGGACGTTAGGGCAAGCCATCACAAAAGTTATTGCAATGAAACCACTTATCGAATACGGTACAATCTGGCTAAATGATCATACAAAAACTCTTGAAGAATAAGGAACGCAAAAGGGTCTCTAGCTACTTAACGCTAGAGACCCTTTTCTTTTATAAAAGCTTTTTCACTTCTATATATTCTTCTTCAGTAAAGGCACGCGAACGTGTTAAAAAACGTTTACCTTCAACACCTTCAAGGGAAAACATGCCTCCACGCCCATTCACAACATCAATAATAAGCTGAGTATGCTTCCAATAATCATATTGGCTTTCGTGCATATAGAAAGGAACTTCTCCTATTGAACCAAGAAGTACATCAACATCCCCTAGGATTAAATCCCCTTCTGCATAGCACATCGGTGAAGAACCATCACAACATCCACCTGATTGGTGAAACATAATAGGTCCATGTTTACTTTTAAGCAAGTCGATTAACGCTAACGCCTCATCTGTTGCAATAACACGTACTACCATGCTCTGAACACACCTTTCTTAGAAGAACCCTTGTGCGCCTTCAGCGTAACTTACTAGTAAGTTTTTAGTTTGTTGGTAATGATCCAGCATCATTTTGTGATTTTCGCGGCCAATACCAGATAACTTATAACCACCAAATGCAGCATGTGCTGGGTATTGGTGATATGTGTTTGTCCAAACACGACCTGCTTGGATTTCACGACCCATGCGGTAAGCTGTATTCATATCACGGGACCAAACACCTGCACCTAATCCGTATAGAGTATCATTTGCAATTTCAAGCGCCTCTGCTTTGTCTTTGAAAGTTGTCACTGAAAGCACAGGTCCAAAAATTTCTTCTTGGAAAATGCGCATTTTGTTATTTCCTTTGAAGACAGTTGGTTTTACGTAATAACCAGTTGCAAGTTCACCATCAAGTTCGTTTTGTCCACCACCGATTAAGCACTCTGCACCTTCTTGTTTACCAATATCAATGTATGAAAGGATTTTCTCAAGTTGTTCATGAGAAGCTTGAGCACCCATCATGACATCGGTATCAAGAGGATTACCAATCTTAATCTCAGCAACGCGTTTTAATGCTTTTTCTATGAATCTATCATAAATAGATTCTTGAATTAAAGCACGTGAAGGACATGTACATACTTCACCTTGGTTTAGGGCAAACATAACAAAACCTTCAACCGCTTTATCTAAAAATGCATCATCTTGATCCATTACATCTTCAAAGAAGATATTTGGTGATTTACCACCAAGCTCAAGAGTAACAGGAATTAAATTTTGCGTTGCATATTGCATAATTAAACGACCAGTAGTCGTTTCACCAGTAAAAGCAATTTTACCAATTCTTGTACTTGTAGCAAGTGGTTTACCTGCTTCTAGACCAAATCCATTAACAACGTTTAATACACCTGCTGGTAATAGATCTTGGATTAATTCTAATAATACAAGGATTGATGTTGGTGTTTGCTCAGCTGGTTTTAAAACGATACAGTTTCCTGCCGCTAAGGCTGGAGCCATTTTCCAAACACCCATTAATATAGGGAAATTCCAAGGGATAATTTGTCCAACAACGCCGATTGGCTCATGGAAATGATATGCTACTGTATCATTATCAATTTGACTAATTGAACCTTCTTGAGCTCGGATAGCACCAGCGAAATATCTGAAGTGATCGATTGCCAATGGTAAATCAGCATTTAATGTTTCACGTACAGCTTTACCATTATCCCAACTCTCAGCTACCGCTAAAAGTTCAAGGTTTTCTTCTATACGATCAGCGATTTTATTTAAGATCCGCGCACGTTCAGTAACAGAAGTAGTCCCCCAACTATCTTTTGCTGCATGTGCCGCGTCTAATGCAAGTTCAATATCTTCAGAAGTTGAGCGTGCTACTTTTGTAAACACTTGCCCTGTTACTGGTGATACGTTCTCAAAATATTGACCATTTACTGGTGCTACCCATTCGCCTCCAATAAAGTTTTCATATTGCTCTTTAAAGTTGACTAAAGCACCTTCAGAATTAGGATTAGCATAAATCATTATTTATCTCCCCTTTTGCAATAATTTAAAACCGCTCACATAGAATACGCTTACATTTACATTTTTAAAAAATATATTCTATCGTTCAAGTGGTTGTCTACATTTACTATATTCCCTTATTTTAGAATAAATTACAACTTAAAGAGCTCAATTTTTCTGAAAAGAATTTATGCTATCATGTATAATTATATTACTCAAAAAAAGGTGGAAGATTATGCGTATAAATAAGTATTTAAGCGAAGCAGGAATAGTTTCAAGACGCGGAGCTGACAAATGGATAGCAGACGGTAAAGTAACAATTAATGGTGAACCAGCAACTTTAGGGAGCCAAGTAGAAGACGGGGATAAAGTGTGTGTAGACGGTAAACCAGTAGGTAAACAAAATCAATTTGTATACATTAAATTAAACAAACCAGTTGGTATAACAAGTACAACAGAAAAGCATATTAAAGGAAATATCGTAGACTTCGTCAATCACCCACTACGAATTTTCCATATAGGTCGCTTAGATAAAGATTCAGAAGGACTTATATTATTAACAAATGATGGCGATATTGTAAATGAGATATTACGTTCTGAAAACAAACATGAAAAAGAATATATTGTTAAAGTTGATCAACCTATCACTACTCACTTCTTAAAGAGAATGGCTGAAGGCGTAGATATTTTAGATACTACTACGTTACCTTGTAAAGTTGAAAAATTATCTAGCAACACATTTAAAATCATTTTAACACAAGGTTTGAACCGCCAAATTCGTAGAATGTGTTCCTCTTTAGGCTATGCCGTAACAAGCCTACAACGTATTCGTATTATGAATATCGAACTCGATGGCCTACGTGTCGGTGAATGGCGTGACCTAACTGATAAAGAAAGCTCAGAGCTATTCCGTTTACTGAATTATAAACCTAAAAATTAATTAAATGAAAATGATAGATATTTGGGAGGGCTAGACAATGATTTCAATCAAGAGTACAAAAAATTTGACTGGTGCCTGCATTAGTGGCGACTTTTGGGACTTCGAAGAGCTTGTCCATGCTTTGCACCACATCACGACTCTTGACGATCTACAATCCTCCTATGAAGGCGTTTGCATTAGGGTTTTAGGTGTCTGCTACGATATACGACTTGCTGCTAAAGGTAAGCATAATATCGAATTCGTCAAAAATGGAATGCACAAAGACATTATAAAGTCACAGAATGTCATTGTTCCCGAACAAAATGTATATCTATCAGTTGAAGTATTGTGGCCTGAGTTACTTTTCACAATAATCGCTCTAAGTGAATTATACCGATTACAGCGAGAACATAACAATGCTCATGAGTGGAATTTACATATGGCTACCATTCGGAAATTCCAAGCCAATGTAATTAATTGTCTGAAAGATTCAATGAACCCCAGTGATTTCAAACTTTTCATTAATATGCTTCAAGTCCATCAAACATCTATAGCAGAATATGCTGTTCAATATATAGATCTCTTAAACCTGAAGTTCATCGAGATGACACCAGAAGAACGGCAATCAAAGTTATTAACTTTTGCTTATAAAATTGCATTTGAAGACACTGAATACCTCGCATTGAAAAAACAATTACTAGAAACAGCCCGCATTACCAAAAGCCCTATTCATAAAATGAAGCTCCCATTAAAATACCCTAGAGAAATTAAATGGTAATTCAACATATGAAAGGCACAAAATGCTCAGACAATATATATTATCGTTATGATTCATTCTCCAGTCCCCAATAAACAAGGCGCTGGACACTTAGCTTGTTCAGAAAGTACGTATGGCTACTAAATTCAATAGTAGCCTTATTCATTAGCTTATTTTATTTAATGCTTTGGAGATGGAATGAAAATAATGATCGAGCGCTTTCAACTCAGTATCACACAAATCATCCATTCTATAGGATAAATAAAGTTTTTTTAGATTTTTTAATACTCTTAAAAAATCTAAAGCTAAAACTTTTGGAGTTGTTTTAGCTAAAGTATTTTCACCCTTCGAGGGATGAACAGTAATATTTACATCATGATTTTTGATTTTGAAAGCTAATTTATTATCAGAAGTCTTCCCGAAATCAGAATAGCTGGATTGCTTCTGTTGCAATAGTAAATTTAGAATTCCTTGGCACATACTTTCTATTAACATAAAATGGTGCATCGTTTCAAATTCACACTTACCATTATCACCATAAGCAAACGTGAGAATAGCATTAAACTCAAATAGATTCGACCAGTGCACTTCTCCATCGTGGATATCTATAAATGATTCGTCATTATCCAATATGGTTATATTAATCATTAGTATTCACTCCAGACTTAATAGCTATTTACCACATTATGATTTATAGATTTTACTAAGATATACTCCCCGCTATAAGACCCTATTAATTTATTTATTTTTTTGCATTACATAAAACACCTTCGATTAGTTGTATGTATTATTTACATACTCGCTCCGAAGGTGTTTCTATTTTTTTATAAATTAAAGTTGAGACATATCTTTTACAACCCACCTAGATAAGCTGCTTTAACTTGTTCAGTTTCCTTCAGTTCTTTTGCTGTTCCGGATAAAACTACTCTCCCAGTCTCAATAACATAAGCGCGATCCGCAACAGATAATGCCATATGTGCATTTTGTTCCACAAGTAATATTGTAGTACCTTCTTTATTTATTTCCTTTACAATACTAAAAATCGTTTTTACCATAAGAGGCGCAAGACCCATAGATGGCTCATCAAGCAATAATAACTTTGGTTTTGCCATAATTGCACGACCCATTGCGAGCATTTGTTGCTCACCGCCAGATAAAGTACCTGACTGCTGTTTACGACGTTCTAGCAAACGAGGGAATAGCTCAAAAACTCGTTGTAAGTCCTTTGCTATACCATCTTTATCTTTACGTAAATAGGCACCTAACTCCAAATTTTCTTCAACTGTCATATTTGCAAATACACGACGCCCCTCAGGCACATGTGAAATACCCGCTTTAACAATAGATTGTGCTTGCTTCCCTGCAATAGAGGAACCTAAATACTCAATTGTTCCCTGCTTAGGTTTTAATAAACCCGATAATGTTTTTAATAGCGTACTTTTACCTGCTCCATTGGCACCAATTAATGTTACTATCTCACCTTCATTTACCTCCAAGGAGACGCCTTTTAATGCTTGAATATTACCATAAAATACATTGATGTCATTTACTTTAAGCATATTATTCTGTAACCTCCTCACCAAGGTAAGCTTCAATAACCTTTGGATTGTTACGAATTTCTTCGGGGGTTCCATCCGCTATTAATAGACCATGATCCAATACATAAATTCGTTCACAAATGCCCATTACCAATCCCATATCATGCTCAATTAGTAAAATAGTCAAATCGAATTTCTTTCGGATTAATGCTATTAATTCCATAAGGTCCTTCGTTTCTTGTGGATTCATACCTGCTGCAGGTTCATCAAGAAGCAGTAGTTTTGGACCTGCAGCTAATGCACGTGCAATTTCAAGTCGACGCTGCATTCCATATGGTAAGTTTTTAGCTAATTCGTCTCTATATTTATCTAGACCAAATATTTTCAAGAATTCAATCGATACTTCTTCCATTTTGGCTTCTCCAGAAAAAAAGCTAGGTAAACGAAATACTGAACTGAATATGGAGTGCTTCGCTAACGAATGATTTGCTACTTTAACATTATCTAATACAGATAATTCTTTAAAGAGACGAATATTTTGGAATGTACGACTGACACCACTTTTTGTTACTTGGTGCGGTGACATATTATTTGTTCGCTTACCATCAAACAAGATTTCACCTTCAGTCGGTTTATACACACCTGTTAGCATATTGAAGCTCGTCGTTTTACCGGCACCATTCGGTCCAATTAAACCAATTAATTCGCCTTGAAATAACTCTAGATTCAACCCTTGCACTGCCTTTAATCCACCAAATTGAATACCGACATTTTCTACTTTCAGAAGAAGGTTATTGGTCATCTAGATTACCTCCTTTAGAACGCTTACCCAATTTAAAATAGTCTGTAATCTCTTTTGTACCCATCAAACCTGATGGACGATAAAGCATTACGATAATTAACACTAAACTATAAATAATCATACGCGTTTCTGGGAATTCTGTTAGATACATTGAGACAACTGTCAAAAGTATCGCTGCAATAATTGCACCTGACAAACTCCCTAAACCACCTAATACAACGTAAATTAAAATATCAAAAGATTTTAAAAAGCCGAATTGCGAAGGTTGAATGATATAGAAGTTATGTGAGAACAAACCACCTGCAAGCCCAGCAAAGAATGAACCTAACGCAAAGGCAACAACTTTATAATAGGTTGTGTTAATCCCCATAGCATCTGCTGCAATCTCGTCTTCACGAACAGCTATACATGCGCGACCATGCCTAGACTTAGTAAAGTTTGCAATAATAATGACAGTAATGAAAACACCAAAGAATGCATAAGTCCAAGTAGTCATTTGTGTAATCTGCATACCTGCTGCGCCACCAACATAATCCGTATTCAGGAAAATTATACGAATGATTTCAGCAAAACCCAGCGTAGCAATTGCTAAATAGTCACCTTTCAATCGTAAAGATGGAATACCAACAACTAATCCTGCAAGTGCTGCTACAACTGCCCCAATAAATAATGCAACTGGGAATGGTAGGTCAAAATGCATTGTACAAATTGCCGAAATGTAAGCACCTACTGCTAAGAATCCCGCATGACCAATCGAGAATTGTCCCGTAATCCCTATGACCAGATGCAAACTTACAGCCAAAATGATATTAATGGCAATCGTGATCAATAAATTTGAGTAATACATATCCAATTGATTACTAGTAATCATGAATTGAACAATGGCGTAAACAATAAGGGCAATGATTGCATATAGCCAAAATACTTTAGACTTTTTCATAAGTACCACTCACCTACACTTTCTCACGGGTGTTTTTACCAAAGATACCCGACGGTCTAAAGATTAAAATTAAGATTAAAATGACAAATGCTGCGGCATCTCGCCATAAAGAGAAACCTAGAGCACTAACAATTGACTCTACAACACCTAGTACCATACCACCAGCCATTGCACCTGGGATAATACCAATTCCCCCAAGCACTGCTGCTACGAAAGCTTTAATCCCTGGAATAACTCCCATTAATGGGTCAATTTTTGTATAATATACACCGAAAATTACACCTGCTGCTCCAGCTAAAGCTGATCCAATAGCGAAGGTCGCAGAGATTGTATTATCTACATTGATGCCCATTAAACGAGCTGCCTCTACATCATGTGATACTGCACGCATCGCCTTACCAATTTTCGTTTTATGTACAATAAATTGTAAAATAATCATTAAGCTTAATGAGACTGACAATATCATAATTGACTGAGCACTAATCTGTGCGCCCAAAAAATTGAATGTACTTTTTGATAAGACATCTGGATACGCCTCTGGTTGAGCTCCGCGGAAATAAATTACACTGTATTCGATTAATAATGACACACCGATTGCTGTGATTAACGCAGCTATTCTCGTAGCATTCCGAAGCCTTTTATACGCAATACGCTCAATGAGTACCCCAAAAATCGCACAGACTACCATCGCTAAAAGCAATGCTGGAAAGAAACCTAAGCCCCATCCTGATATTGCATAAAACCCGATAAATGCACCTATCATAAATACATCACCGTGTGCAAAGTTAATTAGCTTGATAATACCGTAAACCATCGTATAACCTAATGCGATAAGTGCATAAATACTACCGAGTGAAATACCGTTTACTAGTTGTTGCACCCATTCCATAAAATCTCACTCCTTTTAAACCCGCATTGGGTAAGTTAAAACGCGAAAAGGGAGGTCAGTGCCTCCCCTTTCTGTAAGAAAATCATTAAGGATTAACTTTAGAGTTGAACACTTGTTTACCGTCTTTAAATTCAAGAACCGTTGCTGTTTTTACTGGATGATGATTTTCATCAACTGAGAATGTACCTGTTACTAATGGCAGATCTTTTGTAGCTGCTAAAGCTTTTTGAACTGCTTCACCATCTGTCGACCCTGCACGTTCTATAGCATCTTTTAACCAATAAACAGTGTCATAACCAAGAGCGTTAAACGCATCTGGTGCTTTATCTTTATTTGCTGCTTTAAATGCTGATACGAATTTTTGGATCTTTTCATCTGGATCTTCAGAAGAATAATGGTTAGTAAAGAATGTGTTATTTAATGATTCTTTACCAGCTAACTCAACCATTTTTGGTGAATCCCAACCATCACCACCCATAAGAGGTACATCAATACCTGCTTCACGAGCTTGTTTTACAATCAAACCAACTTCTTCATAGTAACCAGGAATATAAATGAATTCTGGTTTTTTAGCTTTTAAACGAGTCAAAATAGATTTGAAATCTGTATCTTTTGCGATATATGCTTCTTCAGCAACTACCTTACCACCATTAGCTTCTACTGTTTCTTTAAAAGATTTAGCTAAGCCTTTTGCATAGTCACTAGAACTATCAGCATAAATTGCTACATTCTTAAGATTTAGAGTTTTTGTTGCAAAATTTGCTGCAATTTTCCCTTGGAATGGGTCAATGAAGCACGTACGGAACGCATAATCATTGACAGATCCGTCTTCGTTTACTGTTACAGTCGTAGATGTAGCAGATGGTCCAATAATCGGCATTTTATTTTTATTTGCAATTTGCACTGCCGCTACTGTATTACCCGATGTTGCAGAACCAATTTGTGCCACTACCTTTTCTTGAGTTGCTAATTTAATTGCAGCTGACGTTGCTTCAGCTGCATCTGATTTGTTATCAATTTTAACGGGTATAATTTGTTTACCATCAATACCGCCTGCATCGTTAATCTCAGCAATTGCTAATTCTGCCCCTGCTGCAACACCTGAACCGTAAGACGCTACACCACCTGATAGCTCTAAGTTCATACCGATTTTAATTCCGTCACTGTCTTTCCCACCGCTACTACTACCGCCGCTAGTTGCATCATCTTTTGCACCACAGGCTGCTAAAGCACCTATGATCAATGAAGAAGCTAGGAATACTGAAGCAAATCTTTTTAGTTTGTTTTTTGATATCATATGAATCCCCCTTTAAGTATAATACTATATTTTTAGATATTTCTGATAATTATAAACAATTAGATTACTATAAGCAATACAGTAAAATAATTTTTAATATAACATCCGTTTTTTACATATATAGAAGTACATTCAATATATTAAAACACTCTCCATTTACGTCTATATCATTTATCAATTTTCTAAAAATACTCTTATATATTATGTTGATATTATTAATTCATACTATTTATTTACCATTTTCCTTTTCAAATAGTATATTTATGTCATTTCAAATTAATAAAGAAACCTCGAGAAATATAATCCCTCGAGGTTTCTTTATTAAAATTAGCTATTTTCTTTTTTTGATAATTTTCCTGGCCAAAATGCGAAGCGTCCAGAAACCGTCGTTAATGCTGGTACTAATAATGGACGAACGATAAATGTATCTAACAAAATACCAATTGCAGTCACAACTCCAAATTGTACAAGTACCTGAATCGGCAATGTTGCTAATACAGCAAAAGTCCCCGCTAAAATTAGTCCTGCAGATGTAATGACACTACTCGTATGCACAACACCGTCAGCTACTGCATCCTTATGACTATGAGTCCGTCGTTTCTTCCATATCTCTGATACCATGAAAATATTATAATCTTCACCTAATGCGACTAAGAATACGAAAGAATACAGTGGAATAGATCCTTGAATTGCGTCTGCTCCAAAACCATAATGCAACACTAGCCATCCTGCACCCAGTGCACCTAAAAACGAAAGAACAACAGTACCTAATAGATAAACAGTTGCTGTAATTGACCGCAAATACACTAATAATAGTAACGCTATGATAGCAATCATTGTCGGCATAATAACTGATTCATCTCGGGCAATCGTCGTTTTTGTATCATATTGAGTGGCAGTTTCGCCACCAATCCAAAAACTATTTGTGGGATTCTCTATATCAGCTTCTTTTAATAACAAATTAACTTCCTTCTTCAAATCAGGAATGTACTCTAATGATTCAGCAGAATATGGATTATCAGATAGTGTTAATTCATACAACTGAATATCTTTATTATTACTACCTTGACGCACTTCACTTACGCCATCTATAAAATCTAATTTAGCTAGATTTTTTTGTATATTTACATCCTTACCTTTTGTATCAACAATCACCTTCACTGGAGCGAGTTCTCCAGGAGAAAAATTGTCTGAAATAAGCTTAAATCCTTCTCGTGATTCCATCTCTTCCGGGAATGAAGAAAGAATATCAAAAGTAAATTGTACTCGTGGCACGAAAGCCGCTAAGCCTCCAAGTAAAATTATAGTTGCCGTAATAACAAGCCAAGGCCTATGCGTTACCAAATGACCCACTTTACGGCTAAATTTATGCTGTGGTTTCGGTTCTTTATAAGGTGTATTTTTATGCCTAGCTCTAGCTTTTTCCATATCCACTGTACGTGGGACAAACGGATAAAATGCTACACGTCCAAATAGAACTAGTAATGCTGGTAATAACGTTAGTGCTGCAACTCCCATTATTAATATTGCAAAACTAAATGGCACTGCAAATCTTTGGAAAGATCCATAATGTGCGAGTCCAAGCGTGCCTAGACCAATAACAACTGTCAAAGCACTCATTGCAATAGCACCGCCTGAATCTCTAATAGCAAGTTTCATCGCGTTGTACTTATCTTCTTCCACTAGTAATATTTCACGATATTTTGATATTAAAAATAAACAATAATCTGTTCCTGCCCCAAATAGTAGAACGGTCATAATTGATACGGCCTGCGCATCTTTACTAATCCATCCTTGCTCTGCAAAGAAACCTAATGAAGGACTAATAATCCCATAAGCAAATCCAACGATAATAAGTGGAATTATTGCTAGTAGCGGTGATTTGTATAACAAAATAAGTAGGACTAAAACAAGTAATACTGTTGCAATCATTAGTTTAATATCTGCTGAAGAGAACAAACTAACTGCATCAATTTGAATTCCAACTGGTCCTGATAGACGTAGTTGCAACTCATCGCTACCTAATTTTGCAACAAATGGGTCTTTCCCTAATTCTTCTTTTACAAGTTTTTTAAATTCATCTGTGCTTTTTTCAAGGTCGTCTGTAATAGCATCTTTATCAAAGAAAATAGGCGTTACAATTGTTGTACCATTTTCAGATGCACTTGCAGCTAAAGCTTTGGGTGGTAACTTACCTAATGGAGGTAATACTGTTTGTTGTTCTAATGGGTTATCAGCTAATTTCTTATATACATTTTGAATAGCTGAATAATCAGCTTTCGATAATTTCCCATCCCTATGCCATACAACTAATAATGGATTACCCGAGTTATCGGAAAACTCCTGTTCGATTAACTTAGTAGCTTGTTGAGACAATGCATCAGCTGGAACATTTTCAGCTGATGCATTATCAATACTGTTTACTTGTGGCCACATGAATGATAAAACCGTTACGAGCAATACCCATGTTATAAGTGCAATCCAACGTGACTTCTTTCCTCCAACTAATTCTCCCCATGCTTCTAATGGATGTTTTTTCACGTTTTACCACCTTCCTAATGCATTTGCTTTTATTATATATACTGGTTAGTTAATTTTTCAAGTGGTTTAAATTAATATGCTATAATATACGTAAAATAACCAAGTAGGAGGCGTTCAAGTGAGGCCGAAATCACGTAGCCTTGGGAGACCTCGTCAAAACCAAACTACAAAACCAACAAAAACGATTATTTTAGATACAGCAACAAAATTATTTATTCAACACGGCTATAAAATTGTTTCCATGGATGATGTCGCGAAAGAATGTGACATTACAAAAGCGAGTGTTTATTATTATTACTCCTCGAAAGCAGATTTATTTACAGATGCTATGGTTCATATGATGCAGCGAATTGCTTTGAGTATTTCACAAATTTTAGCAACAGATGCACCTTTAAAAGCAAGATTATATCAGCTTGTTAAAATTCAGTTATCCGCAACAATTGATGTCGATATGGGAAGCTTTATGCGAGATGCCAAAACGCATTTATCCGATCAACAGCTACAAATGATGAAAGAATCTGAAGAGCAAATGTATAAAGCAATGGAAAATGTATTAATAGAAGCTATGAACAAAGGTGAAATGCCAAAGTTCGACCCTAAATTCGCCACACACTCCTTCATGTCTTTATTAAACGTAGGAAATTACCGAGATGCAGAATCGCAGCCCATATTCCCTTCTATAGATGAAGCGACAAAACAAATTGTTGATTTTTATCTTAGAGGTTTAGGTGTTCAATAAAAATACCTAAACCTTTTTATTTTTGAACAATATAAAATAAAGACTGGCCAATACTATACCAAATAAAAGGTGACCAACTATCCACACAACTAAAGCTTCAATCGAGGTAAAGTCAGGTGTTCTATTAGATAGTACTGTCGTTGGAAAATACACTAAAGCGATTAATACCGATACCAAAACCACTACAATTAATTGATGTCTTTTTATTAATTTTTTAAAGTAAATTATGTATACCATAAAAGCCGATAACCCAACGGCAATAAGTAGATGCAATAGAAATTCCACAGTTTCCGGATAATTATACTTTCCCAAAATGGGAATAAAATCAATATTCAACAACAATGTGTACACTCTTATGTTGAAAGTGACTTCAACATATTTAAAAAGGAAGCCTAGGAAAAGACCTGCGATAGTACCTGCAATAATACTCTTTATTAAGAAATCTTTTTTTCTCACTACAATCACCCTTTCCTAATTATTTACTGGACTACAAATGGAGGTATTACTATAAAAAAAATAATCGTTTGGTTCAGAAAAGATTTAAGAATCCACGATCATGCCGCACTTTTTGAAGCTGCTCAACAAGGATATATAATACCTGTTTTTATTTGGCCATCTGATCAAGAATTCGATTATACGGATAGTATTGCTGCAAAATGGTCACTTCATCAATCATTAATTTCGCTGAAACAAGATTTAGCAACAAAAGGAATACCTCTTATTATACGTAATGGCAATATCCAAAATGAGTTATTGCAGCTTATAAAAGAAACTTCTGCTGACGCGGTTTTTTATAATAGATGCTACGAACCTTTCATGGTGCAATCCTTATTTGAGATTGAAATACAACTTTCTAAGTCCAAAATTGAAGTACAATCATTTCCCGGTAATCTTCTCTATCAACAATGCAACATTTTAAATAAAAACCATGAACCATATAAAGTATTCACTTCTTACTGGAAGAGAACTATGCAAGAGCATGTACCCACTCCTTATGCCATTCCGAAGATGACTTCTACTCTAGATACATTACCTAAATCATTAGAAATACATGAACTACAATTATTATCACCTAACAGCTTAGAACCTAGGCTAGATCTACATTGGGAAATGGGGGAACAAGCAGCGATTAGTCATTGGACAGAGTTTCTGGAATATGGACTTAATAAATATGAACGCTATAAAGATTTGCCTAGCGCACAGGCTACATCACTTCTATCTCCTTATTTAGTTTGGGGGAATATTAGTGTGAAATCGATTTGGCATTCTATTCAATCTCACGAAATACAAGGTCCATCTACTGAAACGTTTTTAAGACAACTGGTTTGGCGTGATTTTGCATATGATCAGCTAATCCGCTTCCCTTCTATGCCTAAAAAGCCATTGCGAGAAGCATTTAACACTTTTCAATGGGAAGGTACATCAAGTGATTTCAACAAATGGACGTTAGGACAAACTGGTTATCCATTAGTGGATGCTGGTATGCGGGAATTGCAAGCGACAGGCTATATGCATAATCGAGTACGAATGGTAGTTGCTTCATTCTTGGTTAAACATTTACTAGTTCCCTGGACAGAGGGATCTAAATGGTTCGCGCAAAAGCTAATCGATTTTGATGTCGCCAATAATGCTATGGGCTGGCAATGGACAACTGGCTGTGGCATTGACTCTGCTCCCTATTTCCGTATCTTTAATCCAGTCGCTCAAGGCAAACGTTTTGATCCAAATGGCGATTACGTTCGTCAATGGATACCCGAATTGAAGCATCTTCCCAAAAAATTTATTCATCAACCATGGGAAGCCTCGGAAGAAATATTAGCATTAGCACATATAGAATTAGGTAAAGACTATCCTTTCCCTATTGTTGAACATAATTTTGCAAGAAAACGTGCTCTACAAGCTTATAATCTTATAAAAAAAGCTTAGTTCCCATGTGAGAACTAAGCTTTTTTATAACTCTTCTTTTGCTACATTTTTCAACAATTTATTTTGGATGGCCAAATATTGATCGACCTCTTCCTCACTTAATACGCTGAAAAGTTCCAATGCTAAATCATGTCCCTTTGACTGGGCATCAATTAACACCTTACTTCCCATTTCTGTAATAGCTAATAAAACATGACGACGGTCATTAGCATTATATTGACGTTCCGCAAAGCCATTTTTTACTAACTTTGTTGCAATATTCGTCATAGCGCCTGGCGTATAACCGAGTTTATCTGCTAAAACAGTCTGCTTTTGTGGTCCGTTTATCTTTAACTCACTCAGAGCTAATATAGGTGATATGCCTATATTATGTGGAAACATTTGTGAAAATCGAATGATATTAGCATTGTTAACTAATTCAACTGCATGTATAAGTTTAAAAATATTCGTGTCTCTCAATTTGTCCTCCCCTGATTGCAGAAAAACTTATCTAAGCATTATTGATCCACCGTCAGCCATAATTGTTTGACCAGTAATATATTGAGAATCCTCAGAAGCTAAGAATACTGCTACGCGACCGATATCATTTTCAACATCACCAAAACGTCCCAAAGGAATTTTGTTTTTAACTGTTTCATAATATTCTGGTTGTGCTTTTGCCCAAGCTTCTACACCTTGTGAATTTGCAAGCGGTCCAATTATGTTAACGTTGATACCGAAACGGCCCCATTCGTTAGCAGCTACACGTGTAATACCACGAATTGCTTCTTTAGCTGCAGCATATACACCTTGCGTTTCATGTCCAGCTAAACCAGCACCTGAAGCAAAGTTAATAACATTTCCTTTTGTTTCCTTCAAGTATGGAAGTGCAGCTTGCATTAAATAGAATGTTGCGTAGAAACCTGTCCCAAATGATAGATCAAGATCTGCTTGAGTTGTTTCCTCAATAGATACTTGTTTTGATGCATGAGCATTGTTTACTAAGACATCAATTTTACCATATTTTTCGGCGACTGTCTTCACGATATTGCCTAAATTCTCACGATCCATAAGGTTAGCTTGGATAAATGATGATTTTGGAGAAATTTCTTGTAATTCTTTAGCCATTGCTTCTCCAGCTTCTTCATTTAAGTCAACGATTGCAACGATTGCGCCTTCTTTAACCATTGCTTTTGCCATACCGCCACCGATACCGCCAGCTCCACCAGTAATAATTACTACTTTTTCATCTAATTTTCTCATTTATCACAACTCCTTTTATCCACAAATATATTTTAACATTAAAATATTTATTAGTGAAATGTAAAGTTCTTCTTTAAAGAGCCTATTTATTCATAAAAGTTATACGACATAAGTCTTTACAGTAACTTTTTATGGATATAATTTACATATAATTAAATACTAATATTCGCTCATTTACATTATGAATGGAAACTTCTCTAAGAAATATCTCATTCTCTAATTCAAAATTAGTCTCATATTGTAAAAACTGCACATAATCTATTGATGGATAATATAAAATAAGGCTAGTTTGACGAGGCTCCAATTCAATTGAGCGTAATATATTATTTACAACTTTACGGAATATTTGAACTGAAAATGGATTAAAAAAGAAAAACACATTATCTTTTTTCTGAACTAAATAATCTTGTGCTAACACACATTCAAAATCAATTGCACCATTTTTCACACTGTGTTTCTTCATATATTGAACTTTATTCGTTAAAGCATTTTCATAAAAAGTTGAATTCATTTCAACCCCAACAACATTTGTATGAAAGCGGTGATGCACATAAAAAGGTACACGTCCTTTACCACACCCCATATCCACCACACAATCCGTACTTTCAAGACTATATTTCTCAAAAAGTTGTTCTAGTGCGGCGTATGGCGTAGGCTCATAGCGGTGGTAATGCGTCAATGTTGGATAGCCATACTGATTGCCTGTAGTCTCAATTTGTAAAAGCTGATCAAATTGTAGTTCATTCATATTTTGTTCACCCAATCTTTAATATTAAATATTTCACAATTAAAACTTTTGATTATCTAATAATTTTAACTTATAATGGTCTCACAATTTAATAATAATTTAACGGAAGGGAATTTGTGAATTAAACGACTTATTTAGCAAAATGAGCTTCCTTCATTACTAGTAGTGGTGCTGTAATTGGTGAGAATCATTCGTTTTTATGCTGAAGAAACCGTTCGTTCAATGAGGAATCGTACATTACAAACGAACTCAATATTGGAATTCAACTTCCTAAGGCAACGACTTCGTGATTCACATCGTGCAGATTTGAATCTGAAAACCTTTCTAATAATTGTTCGAGAAGTTATAAATGAACTCTAGGGTCTAGCAACGGAGGCTAAATTCTTTTATTCATTTACTAACTCACTCTTCTCAATCCGTTTTTATTAAATGCTTAAATGAGCCGTGAACTTTGGATTTCAAAATCTGAAGAATAAGTTCCGCTTATTTAAATGTTTCAACGACAAAATACCTTTTTTTTAAGCTAGCTGCTCGACACAGCTAGCTTCTTTTATATTCTTTGAGTTATATTTTATTAACTTCAACAAAAATCTAACTACTTACTTTATTAATAATCGGAGGAAGACATACATATAAGAAATTCCACTAACATCAGTTGATTTAGTTAACAGCACTAACCACTAACTTTTTAAATAACAAAAGGTTGCCATAGATTGATGTGCTATACAATCAATTGGCAACCTTTTGTCTCTTTTAAAGAGTAAGTTGGGTGGGTTCTCTGCCAGTACCGGTAATCTGGTACCGGCAGTGATTATTCATTTGTTACTTTTATCGTCTGCGTTTAAATAGGAAGACGAAAATCGTGGCTATAATTAGGCATCCAATAGCTATAGAACTTATTATAGTCGTGTCTCTTGAATAACCCTTTATTTGCTGATTTTCTTTATCGGGTACACCTAGATTCTGCACACCATCTCCTCCACGACCACCTTGCATACCATATGGAGGTTGTCCTCTTTCAGGCATATTGTTTGGATCAAAATCTTCGCTACCAGGTAGATTTGGTATACCCTCTTCTTTGGTTTCCGCGTTAGTTTTTGCGGTAGTATCTTTATCAGCATTTGTATTTAGTTGATTTTTTTGATTTACTTTATCACCTGTAGAGGTGGATGAATCTACAACCAATTCACCTGATAGTTGTTTCAAAATTGATTGTGAACGTTGTTTTGCAAATTCAGGTAAGCTACTATCACCTGTTACTGCCGCTTTAAATTCTTCCGTTGTATAAAATTTCGTTGGATCTTTTTCAACATAAGGAGTGATTAATTTTGCAATTTTAGCAGTCTCTATTGCAATTTTATCCTCTGTTAAATATTTTGTAGCGATATCATTTAAATATTCTTCATATTTTTTACGATATTCATCATTTGATAGTAGAGCATTTAATAATGGACGCTCTTCTAAAGACGTCCCAGAGACCGGTGTTGTTACACTGAAATTGATACTTGAATCAGAAATCAACTGACCATTTCCTGCGCCCATACCTCCACGTTTTTCGATAACATTTTTATCCTTAGTGACATCTGATGTTCCGTTAGCCTCTTTTATGTTTGATTCAGAAGTTATTGTAGTGTCTGTTGATGCCTCTTGATTAGCATTATTTGTAAGAACTTGATTAGGTCTTACTTCTTCATTTTCCTGTGGTGGCTGCATTTGTCCACCATCACTAGGTGGTTGACCTTGCGCATCTTCTGGAGGTGTAGGCATACCCTTCATATCCATTTGTTCATCACTATTTGAGCCTGCTTGAGCTTTACTCTCAGTAGTTGATTTTGTTTCAGAATTGCCATCATCTTTAGTAGCTAAAGAATCTTTTTCTGTATTTTCGTTAGTGTTTTCTTGGGGTCTATCACGGCCGCCACGGCCGCCACCGCCTCCCCCTGCACCAAAACCTCCAAAGCTCATATTGTAATCCCAAGGAATAATGGAGAACTTGCCTTTTTCTTCATATAAATAATAGTTATGCTTCATGTTACCTTGATAACTATCTAGGTTTACTAGTGCTGTATTTGTTGCAAAATAGCGCAACATATTGTCCACATCAACTGTGTTTTCAATACTAGCACCTTTATTGTTAATAGCACTTAAGAAATTAATCATCGCTTCTTCATCAGAATCATCTGTACTTGTTTTTGCATTCAAACCAGTGTAATCATCGATATCATCACTAATCCATTTCAAATCACTGCCTGTACCATCTGGTTTGTATAATGACCCGGTATTGGTTAAGAAATTTCTGGCTAGAAAAGTTTCGTCCACTTGTTCAACACCTAGGAAAAGTCCTCTATCTTCACCATTCACCCTTACATACATATATGAGTATGAGGGTGTTGGCAAGCCCATTTCTTCCATTAGCTGATAAGAAAGATATTCTCTCATCAGCGTTGCATCACTATAATTGTTGTTTACATTCAGCTTCTTCAAACCATATAAACTTTGCTCGTCATTGTAATAATCAAAGTCGATTTTCAAGCTGTATCGATCTGAATCTTCATCACTTGCCACCTCGCGCAACGACAAATTACCTTTTGTACGTACACCGACATGTTCAAGTATTTTTCCATTTACAGTAACATTTGCTTCTTTAATTTCCTCATCAAGCGGATTATCTAACATGTCTTGCCAATCCTTATCAGAAATTTCAAGATCGACTGTGGTTACTTTATCTTTGTTAAATACCTTATTTGTATAAGTTGTTTCTGTATTCTTGGAATTCAAAGAAAGATTGGGTAAGATTCCTACAGCGCATATGAACACAATCACGAGTACAGCGAGAATGCCGTATACTACTCTATTTTTGATCATGCTGTAACTCCTTTACGATGATTTGTGGTCCTTGTATCAAGCAGTGAAGTTACCATCGTAGCTAAGCATTACTGCTGATTTCACACCTTGAATAGCTGTTAAATCATTCATGAATTTTGAATCGTTTTCTTTTACTCGAATTTCGTAAGTTACTTCTAACTCTTCACCAGGCATCACTGATTTTGATTTTAATGCGTGTTTTTTTGATTGAGATGAAATAACTTTTTCCATAGCATTTTCAACTGTTGAATCTGCATATTTTATGATTAATAAATATGGATTTTCAATTGTGATTCTATTGACGAATAGTACTAGCACTAAGCCAATTAATATTGATCCTAGGATTACTAATGGAATAAACCCGGCACCACATAAAATACCTGATACGATAGACCAGAATAAAAAAACTAAATCCATCGGGTCTTTGATAGGCGTTCTAAAACGAACAATTGATAAAGCACCGACCATACCAAGGGACAAAAGGACATTTGAAGAAATACCCATAATAATAAGTGCTGTGGCCATTGTCATAATCATTAAAGAAATATTGAAAGTGTGTGAATAAATTACACCAGAAAATGTTTTTTTATATACTGCGTAGATAAAAAGGCCAATGATAAATGCGACAAAGAGTCCGATTAATGCATCTGTTAGCGAGAAAGCTGACGTTTTCTCTATAAAGCTTGATTTGAAAATATCTGTGAAATTTGTTGCATCCATTATTAATTCCTCCAAAAAGTATTAACCGTACATACGGCTTAATTGATATTTTGAATATGCATCAGGTCTACGATCCATAATTTGCAACATCATTTTGATAACATCCGGTAAATATTCATCGTATTTCACTTCTAAAATTACTTGTGTTGGATCAAATACAGATGCCATAGGTAAATCTGGATTAAAAATATCTGTATTACGAAAACTTGTTTTAATTTGGCCATCAAATGTCACACGTACATTCCCATATGGGTAAACATACGCTTCGCGAACATAATCAACAACTGTCATCGGCCTCAATTGATATAAAGACATTTGAATAAATAATTCACGAATAAGTTGGCGTTCATCCTCTTCCATCCAGTCTATCTGTCCAATGCGCATTGATTCATATTCATCACATGAAATACGGCATTTTTCCTTAAAAGTTAAATTGTTTCGTTTACTTTTCTTTTCAAGATTAATGAATGCTGAATTATGGCCGTAAATACGGATGCGATATTTATCACGTTTGAAATAACCTTCTTTTTTCTCATTCAAAATTTTGTTTTCAAAGTTATCGAAATACACGCTACGAATTAAATACTTCCCATCACCACCAGCATGCGCATCAAGTTTCATCACATGTTGTAATTTATTACGTAAAATGGTGTAATCCATTAGTGAGATGGCATGTTTGAGTTCTTTTCGACCTTTAACAGTAAACTCATCTTGATATCTCATATTTTCTTGCTCCCTTTATCACTTATTTCCCATCAGCTAAAGCATTTTCGATTTCATAATCCTCATATAAAGATGACAGCCATGTTGAATAATTGGCATTTATTTTTTCGTTCATTAAAGCTGTTTTTACATCATCCTTTGAGTTTTCAAATGTAGCTTCCTTTGCTGCTTTTTTACCTGTAACTTGAATAATGTGGTAGCCATAATCTGTTTTAATAGGCTCGCTTATTTCATCCACTTTCATGGAAAAAGCAGCTTTTTCAAAACTTTCGTCCATTACACCTTTTCCAAAATAGTCTAGGTTACCCCCATTTGAAGCACTTGCTGTATCAGTTGAATACTCACTAGCTAGTTCTGCAAAGTCTTCACCTTTTTTAATTTTCTTCTCTACCTCTTTTGCTGTTTCTTTATTTTCAACTAATATATGACTGGCTTGTACTTGTTCTTCTTGAGAAAAAGTATCTTTATTTTCTTTAAAATAGTTTTTTAGCTCTTTTTCGGTAATATCTATTGTTGGTTCTATTAATTTTGTAGTTGTTAAATACGTCTTGATGTTGTCCTTTGCATCTTGTAATGTCATAGCGTTAGATTCTAAAGCAGCTTCAAATGCCTCTTGACCACCATAAGAATTTTGCAAGTCATCTAGCTCCGCTTGAATCTCTTTATCTGAAACAGTAATCTTTTTCTTTGCAGCTTCTAGTTCAATGACTTTATTTGTGATCAGTGTACTAAGTACATCTGTCCCATATTGAGAAACGAGTTCTTTATTTAACTCTGATTGGGTTATTTTTACCCCGTTAATTTTGGCGACGTAATCATCTTCCTTTGGTACTGTTACATAGTAGGTAATTAACGCCATTAGAAAAATTAACGGGATTCCGATAACGAGTATAAGGCGTTTACCCTTCCCTTTTTTATCTTCTGATATTTCGTTTGTCATTTATTTCATCCTTCCTTATGTTCTGTTCTTTACAAAACCTACTTTACAGAATCAATGTGTCAGCTAAATGTCGGGATTTATATTTATGAAAGAAAAAAATCCAATTCGACTTTATGATCGAATTGGATTTTTTGTTCATTATCATTTATTTACTTTTGGAATTATTAATTTGAATGTTGTACCTTTCTCAGAGCTTTCTACCAGTTGTAGATCGCCATGGATGGATTGCGCCATCATTTTACTAAGCGGTAAACCTAAACCTAAGCCCCTCACTTCGTATTTCTTATTTTCACCTCGATAGAAGCGTTCGAAAACTAGATCCTGTTCTTCCTTTGGGATACCTCTTCCATAATCAGATACAGTAATAACAACCGATTCCTGCTCATCATGCAAAACGACTTTAATATTGCCTTGCCCTTTCATAGCTTGTTGAGCGTTTGTAAATAAATTAGTGAAAATCTGTTGAAAACGAATAGCATCGATATTCACTGATACTAACTCTTTTAATGTGGTGAGTGTTAACTGGATATCGTCAGTGTCCTGCATTAGCCTCCATTGATTAACTACGTCTTTTGCCATTTGGTTAATCTCAAGTTTTTCAAATTTTACAGGAATAGCGTTCACAGCAAATGAGTTGAATGCCAATAAATCGCCAACCATAGTTTTTAATTTTGATGTTTCATTTATCGCCATTTTAACAAATTCACGAGCATCATCACCTGAAACAACTCCATCTTGAATCGCTTGTAACAGACCACTAATAGAGGTTACAGGTGTTTTTAGTTCATGTGTTACACCTGCTAATAATTCAGTTCGCATTGACTCAAGTTGTTCTAAGCGCATTGCCATCTCTTTAAATGAACGAACAAGTTCATACACTTCTTCTTCCTTTAGATTTTCAGGAAGTTTGATATTATAGTTGCCCTTTTGTACTTGTTTTGCTGCGGCAGCAACCTCTTTAATTGGTGTAGCTAACCTTCTTGATAAAAAATAAATTGCACCTAAACCTAGCAAAGCTAAACTACCTATCATAATCGCCAACTGACCATACTCTTGATTTAAATGTGTAAGTCTCTCTTTTGATTCTACAATCACTACCCAACCGACTTGTTCATCGGCAATTTCAATTTTCTTCTTTACTGCATAAAAAACTTTTGACGTTCCCTTATAAGTAAGTTTCTGTACCTCATCACTAGACGATAATATATCAGCTTGAATACTTTGCTCTTGCGGTCCTTTAGGACGATTACTTGAAATAATTTTACCTTCAGTATCTACTATATAAATGACCGGCTTGATATCCATATTCATAAAACGATCCCGCTCTCTGAATAGTCCAGGATTCTCACCCTTTGGAATTCCTGCATCAACATTATCTGAGATGCGGTGAGTCGTTTCCTCTGCCATGAACTCAATCATATCCAAACGATATGCTAGTGTTGTATGACGTAACCAGATTGCTGATATAAACGCAATAATCGTTAGCCCTATACAAAGAGTTAACAAATAGCGCGTAGTCCAATAGCGCGTTAAGGATACCCTTTTCTTTTTATGGTTTTTTAACACTTAACTGATACCCCAATCCACGAAGTGTCTTTATTTCCCCTTCTTCGGCAGGCCAGTCTTGTAGTGATCTACGTAATCTCTTTATTGCTAAATCGACTGCGCGGTCGCTACCGTCATATTCCCATCCCCACACTTGCTCAATTAATTGATCTCGTGTAAATGTTTGGTTTGGATGCTCTGCTAGAAACATTAATACTGACAAATCTCTTGGTGTTAAATCTATTTCTTGATCAATCACATGTACATCATGTGATTGTAAGTTAATTTCTAAGCTACCAAATTTCCTTTTAAGGGCCTTATCACCTTGTGTTCTTCTTAAAACGGCTTTTACGCGTGCAACAACCTCTTCAGCAATAAATGGCTTTGTAATGTAATCATCGGCACCTTCATTTAGCCCTTCAAGACGATAATTGACTTCTCCTAAAGCTGTTAACATGATAACTGGACAAGTACTTATTTGACGTATTTCCTTTAAGATCTCCCAACCACTTTTTCTAGGGAGCATAATATCTAATAACACGAGATTAGGATTAAATTCATGGAATTTCTTAATTGCATCAGAACCATCATAGACCTGCTCTGTTTGAAAATTCACCTTTTGTAAATATGCCTTGAGCACTTGGCTAATCGCAAATTCATCTTCTACAATGAGTACTTTATCCATACAAATCCCTCCAAATCGCAGTTAATTTCTTTTTTCAAACATTATAGCATTCCAATACGTCAACTAGATGTCATAGACAACTACCCCAAAATTAAATAGACATTGGAAAACAAAAAACTCCACTAACATCGCCGTTAGTGGAGTCCATTATATTTTATTAAAAGCTTGTCCGACTTGTAATAGAT
The DNA here is from genome assembly GCF_050279675.1 of Viridibacillus sp. NPDC093762. Classification (NCBI taxonomy): domain Bacteria; kingdom Bacillati; phylum Bacillota; class Bacilli; order Caryophanales; family Caryophanaceae; genus Viridibacillus; species Viridibacillus sp. NPDC093762. Next base: position 100,524 of record NZ_JBNNUK010000006.1, read on the forward strand.
GCGAGTGAAAATAAGTCTTTCACTAAGCTATTTATCGCACTGAATCTTCTGGTGTGTCAAAGTAGGCGGCAGCTTTTTCATAATCGAAGCGACCTTCCCATTTAGACATAACAATTGTAGCAAGAGAGTTACCCACTACATTTACAACTGTACGGGCCATATCAAGAATACGGTCAATACCAGCGATAAACGCTAAACCTTCAAGTGGAATTCCTACAGTACCAAGAGTTGCTAATAATACTACAAAAGATACACCTGGTACGCCTGCAATACCTTTAGAAGTAATCATTAATACAAGCATTAATGTAATTTGCTCTGTAATACTTAGATCAATACCATACATTTGTGCAATGAAAATGGCTGCAATCGCTTGGTATAACGTAGAACCATCTAAGTTAAACGAATATCCAGTTGGTATTACAAAAGATACAACATCCTTTGGACTACCGAATTTCTCCATTTTTTGCATCACTTTTGGTAATACAGTTTCAGAGCTTGAGGTAGAGTATGCTAAAATCAGCTCATCTTTTAATACTCTAAGCAAACGGAAAATATTAATACCAACAAGCTTTGCAATCGAACCTAATACTACGATAATAAAGAATATCATAGCAGCATAGACTAAAATCGCTAATTTCCCTAACGGAATTAATGATTCTAAACCAAATTTTGAAACGGTTACTCCGATTAATGCGAATACACCAAATGGAGCAAATTTCATAACAGTGTTTGTTACCCAGAACATAGCGTCTGCTGTTCCTTGGAAGAAAGCAAGAACTGGTTTCCCTCTCTCACCAATAGAAGCTACACCAAGTCCAAATAATACAGAGAAGAAGATTACTGCTAACATGTCCGTATTAGCCATAGCATCAATGATATTCGTTGGAACAATATTAATAATTGTATCAGCAAAACTATGACTTTGAACTTCTTCAGTTGTATGTAGATATTGAGAAATATCACCTTTAGTGATAGCGCTCATATCTACACCAACACCCGGTTGGAATATATTAGCAACCAATAAACCAACAACAATTGCAATTGTTGTTACAACTTCAAAGTAAATAAGTGTTTTTATTCCTAATCTACCAAGCTGTTTAATGTCACCTGTTCCAGCAACACCTAAAATTAATGTAGAAACAATAATCGGCACAACGATCATTTTAATCATATTCAAGAATATTGTACCAATTGGTTGTAAATAAGTTTCAACCTTTGGATTACCGTAGAAAATTGCACCTACTGTAATACCTAACACAAGCCCGATCAATATTTGGACAGCTAAACTTATCTTAAATTTTTTCTTCATCAATAAGTCACCCCTTTGTTCTGTTTTACTTTTTACAGAAAAAGCCTTATTCACATTTTATTAACGACTTATCAAATCCGACAGAATCCGACATTTATTTAATTAAAAAATTTTGAAATATAATAATTATATTGTTTTTCCACTAACTATTCTACCTATTTAGGTGGATGTTGATACTTCTCTAAAGACTCTACATATAACACTTGTAAGAACTTCTTCACATTCACTTTTATCTTCCTAATCATTTTAGAATCCTCTTGAATCGAACGCATACATGTTCGAATTTCTGAGAACTCAAAGTAGCGTGGCGCATAATATTCAAACTCGGGGTTTGTATAGTCGACAACACCCAAAGTTGCTAAATTATTCATTGCGGCCAATATCGTTCTACGAATGCGTTGCTCAATGGCCTTACTTTCTTTCATTATCTCAACACCGTTATTCTTTGTTTCAGATGCAAGTTCCTCATACAAATCCTTTAAAGCCGGCAATTGCATGGAAGATTCACTACGATTAATCAGCAATTCCATTATGCATAGAATGTCATCACTTCCTACTTCCCCTACAATACCCATATCATTCAAAATGGATAACACTACATCTCTTATAGTTCGATGCGTCTCTTCTTTCGTGGTCTCTTCAAAATTTACTAATGATTCACGAATCGTGAGCAGTGATCGTTTTAATAAAAAGCGCTCTGCTGTTTTCTTTAAGACGTTTTGCACTTCCACTCGATTGATGGGTTTATGGATAAAGAACTCTACGTCTTTTTCGTATGCTTGTCCTACCATTTCCTTATTAACGACTTGTGAAATCATCACAAAATGACCTTTAAATCCTTGCTTCCCCAATTGTTCTATTGTTTCAATACCATCTAAATTTGGCATTAATAAATCGATTAATACCAGATCAGGATGGCTTGACAAAATAAGTGGCAATGCACTTTCTCCACTATCAGCCTCCCCAATTACTACCCCCAAATCACCTTCAATAATTATTTGTTTCAGCATTCGGCGGCTAGCTGCATCATCATCTACTATAAAATAACGCAGGATTATTCAACTCTCTTTCGAATATTCTTCGTTGGTATTTCGATTCTAAAAACCAAGCCAATTCCAAGATTTCTAACGGAAATATCCCCTTCAAGCATTTGTACAATTTCGCGAACGTGTGATAAGCCAATTCCAGTTGCTGCAACACCTTGCTTATTGTATTTCGTCGTAAATCCTGGTTCGAAAATAACATCTAAATCTTCTTTAGATAAGCCTTTGCCAGAATCACTTACTTTAAAGCACGTTTTCATTTCTATATCAGACACCTCAATTGAAATTTCACCAACATCATCTATTGCCTCAACCGCATTTGCTACAAGATTATTGAGCATAGCTAATAACGGAATTTGTTGATTCGTTTCAAAATCGGTGGATATTTTCACATGAAAAACAATTTGTTTACCTAATAACTCACTATATTTCTTATTGGCCGTTGTAACAAAATCCAGTAAATTCGATAAAAAATATACATCATTTGTTTTTTTAAGCGTGATGTTTGATAAACCCGAGAATATACGCTGAGCATCTTTCTTTACTTCATGAATTTCTTGGGCAATATGCAAAGCCTTCACACTTAGCTCTCTTTGCTCAATGTCCTTTAATTTACGATATAGATCATAGCTAGAAGCTGTAATTTTCTCTACATGATTCATTGATTTTTGTAAATATAACGTCTCTACATATAAACCTGAGTCTACCGTTAGCTTTTCCTCTAATCGTTTATGTTGCTCTGAAATAACGACTGAACTATATAAACCTACGACAAAAAAACTTCTCAATAAAGCAACTGCACTTAATAGTCCCAGATCATATAGATCAATATTCGTTTCACCTATTAAGAAAGAGCGAATGATATGCTCTGCACTATTCCCTACAATTTCAAGAAGTGTTGCATATATGCCTAAGCGCAATGGTTTATCTTGATACTTTTCAACGCCAAATATTCGAAAACCACTAGAAAAAATAAAGTAATAAATAAAGGCGGGAGCATTTTGCTTTAAGCTTTCCGTAAAATCAAACAAATTAAACGCTACATCATTCATAATTCGGAATAAAACTACCGTTAATCCCGTAACAATCCCAGCCCTTATAATTGCATAAGGCGGTCGGATTAATATAAGTAAAAGGAACATAATGCTCCCAAGACCAAATCTAAAATTCTCTCCATTGAAAGGTGCCACTTTTATCTCACTGCTAATAGCTGTCAAAATAGCGATGAGAATTATCCATATCAACTCGGACTTCCTCCACCTAGTACTTAAATTGGTCATTAGAACTCTCCTATAATAAATTACCAATAAAAATGCATTTGCTTAAAAATCTCTATTTTATGAAAACGCAATTACTAAGCCATTTTACCATTGTTCTATTTACAAGGAAAAACATTTACTTAATGCTCTTCTTATATCAAAAAAATAATCTTTAAGTTAAACAAATATTGTGGTCAATTCAAGGAACGCGAGGACTTAAGTTGTTTACTAATGAACTGTTTAAATTCTTAATATTTTTCTCCAAAGATATTAAATGCAAATTCCAAGGTAATAGGAGGATGAGTAGAAAAAGTTAAAATACTAAATCTCTTCGTTCTAGTTCTCAATTTAGTGACAGATGAGTGCTTATGCAGTTAGATTGGTCATTTATGGTTAAGGAAATACCTTCATATAAAAAGCATTGTTTTTCTATATTATATTAATTTTTCAATTAGCTTCCTTTTATAAAAAAATAAAAACCCGATTAAACAGTCAGTTGTTGTACTGGCTTTATCGGGTTTCTTTTTTATACTATATAATTGGTTGGCTAGTAGTACTAATCCTGAAATTAACAACATACTTTAACATTCCATCATTTTTGCAATTAACTTCCGATTACGTTTTTTAAACAACTCGTTATGTGAGGACACCATTCCAACACCACTTGCTTCAGGTTCAATATACTTCTTAGCCTTATTTACTGCATTTGCTGCATCTTGGAAAGCGCCAGCAATTAAATTCACTTTACCTTCATATTTCACAATATCACCTGCTGCATATAAACCTGCTACTGATGATTCGCCAGAAGAGTTACTTTCAATATAAAAGTTATCCGCAATATCAATTTCAACTTCGCTATTTTGAAGTAAAGATGCATCTTGTTCAAAACCATGATTAATAATGACTTCATCAATTTCTACATACTCTACTTCATTATTTTGATGATTTGTTAATTCTACTTTTTCAATTATTTCTCGATTATCACTAGCAATAAATTTTGTAATAGATGTGTTAAAGAAGGATGTAACTGTGCTTTCTAATAAATGATTCACTTGTGATTCATGTCCATTTAGTTGATCTTTTCGATATGTCAAATATACCTTTTTGGCTATTGGCTCTAATTCATTTGCCCAGTCAATCGCTGAATTACCACCGCCAGAAATGATGACCGTTTTATCTTTGAAACGTTGAATGGATTTTACTGTATAATTCAAGTTCGATACTTCAAATTTCTCTGCACCTTCAACTTGAATTTTCGTTGGGTTCAAGATACCACTTCCAACTGCAACTATTATCGTTTTGGAGTAATGCTTGTTTCCTGAAGCTGTCGTTAATTCAAAAAGATTTCCATCATTTTTTACAATAGATTCTACTTTTTCATTTAGAACAACAGTTGGATTAAACGTTAATCCTTGTTCGACTAACTGCTCTATCAATTGCTCTCCAGGAAGTGGCTTATGTCCCCCTACATCCCATATCATTTTTTCTGGATAAACATGTAATTTACCGCCTAAATAAGGTTGATATTCAATGATTTTTGTTTTCATTTCACGTAATCCACTATAAAAAGTTGAATATAATCCTGCTGGTCCTCCACCAATGACAGTAACATCGTATAACTCTTCTAGCTCCATATATTAACACTCCTAATTTGTATAAAAAAATTTATGTATCTATCTAATGTCATCATTTCAACAAATTAATTGACTTTCAATATCATTGACCTTATATTTAAGCATGTGCAATGATACTGAAATTCATTCTCAATTGTAAACTATTAATTTTATTTTGTAAACGGAGGTTAGTCATATCATGGTTCGCCTATATACAGATGACTTAAGCATTGGTTATGGTGACCGTTTAATTGTCAAAGAATTGAGTATATCAATTCCTGATAAGAAAATTACAACGATCATCGGCGCAAATGGTTGTGGTAAATCAACGCTTTTGAAAACAATGACTCGTATTATTTCACAGCAATCAGGTGCAGTCTTGCTAGATGGTGAAAATATTGCTAAGCAAAACACGAAGGACTTAGCGAGTAAAATGGCTATTCTCCCTCAAACACCAGAGAGTGTTAGTGGATTGACCGTCGGAGAACTTGTATCCTATGGAAGATTTCCTTATCAAAAAGGACTAGGTCGACTAACAAAAGAGGATTATGACGTCATTGAATGGGCTCTCGATGTAACAGGAACTACTGAATTCAAATATCGCTCTGTTGACTCATTATCAGGCGGACAGAGACAACGTGTTTGGATTGCCATGGCGCTTGCACAAGAGACAGAGATTATTTTCCTTGATGAGCCAACAACTTATCTAGATTTAGCTCATCAATTAGAAGTTCTCAACCTTTTACAAAAGTTAAACGAAGAACAAGAACGTACTATTATCATGGTATTACATGATTTAAACCAAGCAGCACGTTTTGCTGATTATATTATTGCTTTAAAAGATGGAGAAATCGTGAAGGCAGGAAATTGCGAGGATGTTATTACAGCTGATGTACTTGAAAAAGTATTCGCGATCGATGCCCATATCGGAAAAGATCCTAGAACAAACAAACCAATGTGTGTCACATATGATTTATTAAAAGGAGCAGAAAAATGAAAAAGTTATTTTTTCCATTCTTATTATTATTCGTTCTAATCATTGCCGGTTGTGGCAATAAAACTGAAGATAAAGCTGAGGATACTTCAGCAGATAAAAACAATGAGCCGAAGACGATTACATATGAATCTGAAAATGGCCCAGTAGAAGTGCCAGCTAACCCACAAAAAGTAGTAGTATTAGGTTCTTTTGCAGGTAACGTAATGTCACTTGATGTACCACTTGTAGGGGTTGATGCTTGGGCAAAAATGAATCCTCGCTTTGATTCAACTTTAAAAGATGTTGAAGAAGTAACAGATGAAGATATAGAGAAAATTATAGAACTTGAACCAGACTTAATCATTGGTCTTTCAACTGCTAAAAACATTGATAAACTAAAAGAAATCGCTCCGACAGTAACATTTACTTACGGAAAAGTAGACTACCTTACACAACATTTAGAAATTGGTAAATTATTAAACAAAGAAAAAGAAGCAAAAGCATGGGTTGATGATTTTAAAGAACGTGCTGCTATTGCAGGTGATGAAATCCGAGCTAAAATCGGGGAAGATACAACAGTTTCTGTCATTGAAAATTTCAATAAAGACCTATATGTATACGGCGATCACTGGGGCCGTGGAACAGAAATTTTATATCAAGAAATGAAATTAAAGATGCCTAAAAAAGTAGAAGAATCGGTCTTAAAAGACGGCTATTATGCTCTATCTCAAGAAGTCTTACCTGATTATGCTGGTGACTATGTTATCTTAAGTAAATTCTCGGATAGTGATAATTCATTCCAAAAAACAGAAACATTTAAAAACATTCCTGCTGTTAAAAATGGGCATGTATATGAAGTAAATGCTAATGAATTCTATTTCAATGATCCGCTAACTCTAGAATATCAATTAGAATTCTTCAAAGACCATTTCTTAGGAAAATAAGTATTACTAATTTTAAAATAGGAATGATGATTAACTATGACAAAAGAAAAACAACAATCCATACCGTTTGTTATTAAATTCATAGTAGGAATTATCGTTCTGATCTGTATATTTACAGTAGCTATGGTATTCGGTGCTGCAAATACTTCTGTAAGAGAAGTATGGCTAGCTATTACTTCAGACTCAGCGAGTGATACCATTACGATGATTCGAGAAATCCGTTTACCAAGAGAGGTCGGCGCCATTTTTGTTGGTGCCGCCCTTTCTGTTGCGGGTGCTATTATGCAAGGCATGACACGAAATCCATTAGCAGATCCAGGTTTACTTGGACTAACCGCTGGTGCAAATGCTGCTCTAGCCATCACCTTTGCTCTTCTACCCTCCACAAATTATTTTGGCATTATGATTGCATGTTTCATAGGTGCCGCAATTGGCGCTGTTTTAGTATTTGGAATTGGCATGTTAAAAAGAGGTGGATTTTCTCCACTGCGAATGGTGTTAGCTGGAACTGCAGTCTCTGCATTCCTTTATGCAATAGCTGACGGGGTAGCCTTATACTTTAAAATTTCACAAAATGTTTCTATGTGGACAGCTGGAGGCCTTGTGGGCACTTCATGGAGTCAGTTACAGCTAATTATTCCTATTATTATTGTAGGTCTAATTGTAGCTCTCCTTCTCTCAAGACAGCTCACTTTACTAAGTTTAAGTGAAGAAGTAGCAGTTGGCCTAGGACAAAATACAATGCGTGTAAAAATCATTTTATTTTTCATCATTATCATCTTAGTTGGAACATCAGTAGCACTTGTAGGGAATATGGCCTTCATCGGTTTAATGGTACCTCACATCGTGCGTGCCATTGTCGGTACGGATTATCGTCTCGTTATTCCCATGTCAGCAATTACAGGGGCTTCCTTTATGCTGTTAGCTGATACAGTTGGACGCACAATTAACGCACCTTATGAAACGCCTATCGCTGCTATTATTGCTGTTTTAGGACTACCGTTCTTTTTAATCATTGTTCGTAGAGGGGGCAAAGTATTCTCATGATTGCACCTTATTTGATTAGAAGACAACGATTAATCATATTGATACTATGCGTATTAATTATAGCAACATTTATTATCAGTTTAGGAATGGGTGCATCTTCTGTTTCATTTGACCGTATCATTCCAACCATTCTCGGTAACGGTACTTTCAAAGAAGAGTTCGTGCTCTTCTCAATACGCTTACCTCGTATTCTTATAACAGTTTTAGCAGGTATGGCGCTTGCCCTATCTGGTTCTATCTTACAAAGCATTACACGTAATGATTTAGCTGATCCAGGAATTATCGGGATTAATGCTGGTGCCGGAGTTGGCGTAGCTATTTTCTTTTTATTTTTCCCTGTTGATGTTGGATCTTTTATATATGTCTTACCGGCAGTCGCCTTTTTAGGTGCTTTGTTAACGGCTATATTGATATATGCATTTTCTTATAGTAAAAAAGAAGGTCTACAACCAGTACGCTTAGTTTTGGTCGGTATTGGATTTTCAATGGCGCTTTCAGGCGTGATGATTGTTCTAATCTCATCAGCTGAACGTACAAAGGTGGATTTTATCGCCAAATGGCTTGCGGGTAATATTTGGGGAACTGACTGGCCTTTTGTTTGGGCAATTTTGCCTTGGCTTGCTATATTAATCCCTTTCACACTATTTAAGGCGAATAAGCTAAACTTATTAAACTTGAGTGAACCTGTCGCTATAGGAGTGGGCGTTTCGCTAGAGAAGGAAAGGATTGTTTTACTTTTAACTGCTGTAGCTTTAGCTGCTTCTGCAGTTTCAGTGACGGGTGGTATTGCCTTCATTGGTCTTTTGTCGCCTCACATTGCGAAAGCATTAGTAGGACCGAGAAATCAGTTATTCATACCAGTAGCTATTTTAACTGGCGGTTGGCTGTTACTACTTGCGGATACTATAGGGCGTAATATTATAAGCTTCAGTAGCATTCCAGCAGGTATTATCGTATCTCTTATTGGTGCGCCATACTTCATATACCTGTTATTTAAAAAATAGACTTTAACCTCTCATTTAAGAGAGGTTTTTTCATTATCATATTCCATTCAACTTCACTGTCTGTATGATTTTGAGCTGCGAACAACTTAACTATTTAAGAGTATTAAAGCAAAATAAATATTAGGATCAACGCGAAAATAATTTGGAATAGACCAATCCCACCTGCATAGGCAGATAATTCCCACCCATGCTGTGTTAAATCTTTTATATTAACACTCATACCAATACCTGCAAGCGCTATAATTTCCAAATAGTTCCCAAAAACTTTGATAGGATGTGTAATTGATGCTGGAAATAGTAAAATGCTATTGATAATACATAGTAATAAAAAACCAGCAACATACCAAGGTACAATTGAACCCATGCTGAATTTTTCTTTAGCAGCTTCTTGAACTTCCTGATTTGCCATCTTTACGCGTTTTAGAACAAACACAACCAGCGCTAAGAAAATAATTCTGCTGATTTTAAAAATTTCTGCCTGATCTTTCACTGCTTCACCAACTATGCTCCCACTAGCAACTACTTGCCCTACCGATTGCAATGTCCCACCGATTAGAGCAGAAGATGGCAAAACATTATTATGAAAAACGGTACTCGTGATAACGGGTAAAAAAATCATCAAAACCGTACCCAATAAATTTACAATTGTTATGGATACAGCCATATCAGACGTTTTCGCATTGATAGCTGGCGCAGTTGAAGCAATTGCAGAAGACCCGCAAACTGCATTACCGCTTGCCATCAATAAGCGAAAGTCCTCACCAAAACTTAATTTTTTTCCCAACCAAATGACAAAAACAATTGTCCCAGCCATTTGAATAAGAATAAAAGAGATACCTGTTAACCCAATATTAAATAAAGAATTAAATGTCAGCGTTGCACCCAATAAAATAATTGAATAGTATAGTAGATTACTTTCTGAAAACTTTATTCCTGGCCTTAACATCGAGTTAGACCCAAACTTCAAATTACCAACCAAAATACCTATTAAAATAGCAAATAACCCACTGCCTAAACTTGGAAAGAAACGACCAAATACCATTCCAATAAAGGCAATAATAATACAAGTTATCAATCCAGGTAGCACATTTATTATTTTCTTCATTTTTTTAACCCCATTTATTTTGTTTGTACCTAAACTTTACTGGAGAATTAATAATCAGTAAAATACAGATAAGTAATTATGACTATTAGTATTTCTAATAAGGAGGAATTTAATGTATTACGATGCTTTAAAGACATTCGTTGCTTTAGCGGAAATAAAAAACTTCACGAAAACAGCTGAATACCTCCATATTTCTCAACCTAGCGTTAGTTTACACATAAAAAATTTAGAAACTGAGTTTAATACACAGTTGTTTTTACGCTCACCTAAATCGCTGAAAATTACCCCATCTGGTGAAATTCTCTATGACCGCGCTAAACAAATGTTAGCCATTTATGATCAGACTAAATCGGATATTCTAACACTTCAAAATGAAATTAAAGGAAAACTGCTGATTGGCGCAAGCTTTACCATTGGCGAATACGTACTACCTTCATTACTCGTTACTTTACAGCAAAAATACCCTGAACTTGACCTGGAAGTAATAATAGGAAATACCGATGAAGTTGTCGAAGCTGTTCAATTGTTGAAGGTAGATATCGGCTTGATTGAAGGTAAAACAACCAATAAAGAGTTAATTGTAGAACCTTTTATGGAAGACGAGTTATTGTTAGTCGCCTCACCTTCGCATGTACTTGCCCAAAAAGAAAGCGTAACAATTCAAGATTTACATAATCACACATGGCTAACTCGAGAAGAAGGATCAGGTACACGTAATTACTTACTTCATGTACTAGAATCTAATAGTATTAATATTAAATCGCTTATCTCCATTAGCAGCAATCAAGGGTTAAAAGAATTTATGACACAAGGAATTGATGGGCTTACACTACTATCAAAGAGTGTTATTAAACATGAATTAAAAAGAGGGACACTCGCTGTTATCCCATTAGAAGACCGTATATTTAAACGGAGTTTTTCCTATGTATATTCACCTATTATGGGGAGTAAAAAGAATACCTCCATGTTCATAAAAGCAATCAACAATAAGTGGCCTATATAAAAAGCCGTTTCTTACATCAAACGAATGATGTAGAGAACGGCTTTCTTATTCAATACCCTTATTGTTTAAACGTGCGTTTTAGAAATGCCTTTGTGCGCTCATTTTGTGGATGATTAAAAATTTGCTCTGGTGAACCTTCTTCCACTATGACCCCTTTATCCATGAAAACGACACGATCTGAAACCTCACGTGCAAATTCCATTTCATGTGTCACGATTAACATCGTAAGACCTGTACCTGCTAATTCCTTCATAACCTTTAAAACTTCTCCAACCATCTCTGGGTCAAGCGCAGATGTTGGTTCATCAAAAAGTAAGACATCTGGTTCCATAGACAGCGCTCTAGCAATAGCAACACGTTGCTTTTGACCACCTGATAATTGGTGTGGCTTTGCATTGACATAACGATCCAATCCTACAACCTTCAAGTACTTCATAGCAACATTCTCAGCGTCACTTTTAGAGCGTTTTAAAACCTTTGTTTGACCTACAATACAATTTGTTAATACATTCAGGTTATTAAATAAATTGAATGATTGGAATACCATACCAAGTTTTGTACGATAATTATTAATATTATGGTTGTTATCTAGAATATTTTCACCTTGATAAATAATCAGTCCTCCACTTGGTCTTTCTAATAAGTTAATACAACGTAGAAGCGTAGATTTCCCCGATCCTGAGGAGCCAATGACACAGACAACCTCCCCTTTGTTTACAGAGAAATCAATGTCTTTAAGAACTTCATTTGTGCCAAAGGATTTGCTTAAATGTTGTATCTCGATTACATTTTTCATAAGTCTATCTCCTTTGCTCACAATCATGCTTTTCCACCTTCTACTTGAGCTAAATCATCAAGCATTTGATAGTTTTGTGGACCATCTAATCGTTTTTCAAAGTAACGTAAAATACGTGTAATCGCAATCGTCATGATTAAATATAAAACACACGCTACAAAGAACGATTCGAAGTAACGGAAGTTGTTTCCTGCAATCGATTTTGTTTGGAAATATAACTCAGTTACACTAATGACATTCAATACAGATGAATCCTTAATATTAATAACAAATTGGTTACCTGTTGCTGGTAAAATGTTGCGCGCAACTTGTGGTAGCACTACATGAATCATTGCTTGCCAATGACTCATACCAATCGCTTGTGTCGCTTCAAATTGACCTTTATCAACAGCTGTGATACCGCCACGTACAATTTCAGCCATATACGCGCCTGTGTTAATAGAAATAACTAAAACTGCTGCAAATGTACGATTCATATCTATATCAAACGCTTGAGCAGAACCATAAAAGATTACCATTGCTTGTACAATCATTGGTGTTCCTCGGAAAATTTCCACATAGATTGCTAATATTACATTAATAAACTTCAGGAATAATCTCTTTATACCTCGCTCTGGCTTTGGTATCGTATTTATAACACCAATTAATAATCCGATAATAGCACCAAAAATTGTACCAAAAACAGCAACTAATAATGTCATCCATGCCCCTCGAAGGAACATTTCCCAGTTTTCAGTCACTATGCTTATAATCCAATCAATACTCATTCTGTTCCTCCTTCAAAAGCAATAATACCGACTGCTTTATATGCAGCCGGTATCCGACATACATTATTTTGCAGCTGGTTGGTTTTTAATCGCTGAATCCATGATTTCCGTACGTTCTTCTTCGGAGATACCTTTTAAAATTTCATTTATTTTATCTTTTAATTCGCTCCCTTTTTGAATACCAACAGCAACTGATGTATCTTCTTCTGATGCCTTAAAACTATCTGTAAATTCAACCATTGCAAATTTGTCATTTGCAGTAGAAGAACTGATACCTTCTGGACGTTCAGATAAATAACCATCAATAACACCGGATTCTAATGCTACACGCATTGAAGGGAAATTATCCATTGCCGTTTGTTTTTTTACACCTTTAATTTGGTCTAATACTGCATATTGTGTTGTATTCAACTGAGCAGTAATTTTTGCACCACTAAAATCTTGAATAGATGTAGCTTTTTCGTATTTGCTGCCTTTTTTAACGACCATTACAAATTCAGATTTGTAGTAGTTATCCGAGAAATCAATTGTCTTTTTTCGCTTTGCAATTGGCGACATACCTGCCATAATTGCATCAATTTTACCAGAAGTTAATGATGGTACTAGACCGTCCCACTCTGTTTTTACAATCACTAATTCTTTACCTAATGCATCTGCCACACGTTTAGCAATTTCAACATCATAACCACCTGCGTATTCAGAGTTACCGTCAATTTTCACACCGCCTTTTGAATCGCCTTTTTGTGTCCAGTTAAACGGAGGGTATCCCGCTTCCATACCCACTTTGAATATTTCCTTTTTTGTTTCCCCTTTAGTAGATTCACCTGATCCTGAATCCGTTTCCTTATCCCCACAACCTGCTAGTAGTAAAATCGATAATAGCATCATGCTTGAAAGAAATAACCATGTTTTTTTCATAATATGTCTCCCCCTTAGTTAATATCCACATTCTTCTTCAAGATACTAAAAAAGGCTAATATACGTATAAAAAATGCGGCCCAAGATGAACTTAGGTCGCTTTGTATATTAGCCCAAACACCCTACTTTACCCTAAATGAGATAGCACAACTCAATAAACTGGGAGGTTTATTGAGACAGTCCTGCAGCTATTAACTACAGACCCAGCATGTAATAACGAGTATTTTACAAACTTCGGCGACATCTCCTTCTCCATAGCTTCATAGTTTCTCAAGCTCCACTATAGACTAATAGATATCGCGCCTCTACCTCAACTATTAGAAAGTGAGGTTGTATTCAATTATCATTGTTCACAGTCTACAGTACCGAACTTTCACTGTCAACGAAAATTTAGTTGAATATTCAGAATACTTATCATTACAACTAATTTTTAGCCTCTAACAATATCTGATTCAGTGTACGTAACTTCACCTGTTGCAGCATTAATCTTATCAATCACACCATTTTCAGAAAGGGCGTTAATAGAGTAATTTAAGCTATAAATGGTCATTTCATCATCTTCATCTATAGCTTCAAAACGTGAAAGTTTCATCTGCAAACTCTGTTTATATATAGCATCCGCTTCTTCCAATGTAATCATTGGTGTAGTATTAATACCTCGAATAGCCTCCATATTTAATGCGCTATACAGACATGAACGAATAATTCCTGTATGTATACCTACCTCAATTAGGACAGAGTATTTGTCTAATTTGTATTCACGGAAAAATGGGATAAAAGTAAACATAGTCGTTGGCTCATCTTCATGTTCGTCTGCATGCTCGTCTTCATCATATTCATCCACATTGAAGAAATCCTCATCTGTATCGTCATCAAATTCTTCTGTATCATCATTCGAAACAGATTGTTCTTCTAGCATGTATTTATGGTGTATATCACCAGAAATAATCTCTAAAAATTGCATTGCATTATCTTTCAATTGCTCAAAAGGTAACTCAGTCTTTGCTTCTGTATCCCATTCCACGTTAGATTCATAGTTAGCGCCCGCATCATCAAAATGTAGCACTTCGATTACAGCTTCTGCATCTTCACCTTTGTCATCTAACTCTTCCGAAACATACCAATATAAATTACCCTCTTCTTCACGTAGTACATATTGATCAGTTGCACCTAATAACTTTGGCAATGCCTTTGTCACTTGAACAGGTGTAACAGCAAATTGTTCAAGCTGTGATTCACTGAACAACTGACTTGCTTTTTGAACCTCCCCATCAACAGTAACACCTATATAATCTCGAATGGGTTGATAAACTAATTCAAATTCCCCTTGCTCTTCATTTTCTTCGATTCCTAATTCTACTAATGTTTCTTTACATAAAATTTCTCTTGCTTCATCTTCTGTTACTTCTACTTTTGGATATGTAAGTTGATAATACTCTTGGAATACAGTAGCCGCTGTAATAGTACCGTATGAATTGATCTCTATAACTGCACCAGAATTAGGTAAAGAAAGTTTTAGTTTTTTATCTATAGCCTCATAAACTACTAAATATTCACCTTCGCCAATCTCAGAGAAATTACTAAATTGTACTACTTCACGGCCGAAATCCTTCACAAAGGACTCTGTAATATGTAAAATTTCATCCATCCCAAGTTCTTCTAGACTTTCTAACTCTACATCGTTATTTTCTACTAATTTGTCAAAATCAATATTGATGTTTGTTAGCTCTTTATCTTCCGTTACTTCAATATAACCGTAATTGACATCATTTCGTGCATCCAGTACTTCAATACTATCTTCCATTGTTTCATCTTCATTGATCACAATGGAAGGCTGCCCAATTAAATATTTCTTCAATTTCATTTCTATCTCTATCATACGATGCTCCCTTTCAAGAAATGTATTATTGTTACTATAATATTAACTTCTTAAACAGTGAATTACTATCAAATAGGACATAATATAAAAAAATTAACTACAAATAACGTCATATTTCTAATTTAACAGAAAAAAAAACCAAAAAAAGAAAAAAGACCAGTCTTTTGCAAGTCTTTTTTCCTGTCATTATCCAATTAAAACTAAATTAACCCTTACATATAATCTTTATGCGATAACACTCTAATAAGTATATATCCCTACATAAGTTATATTAAATTTATCGTTTTAGCCTTTTACTACGTCCTTGATACTCAAATATATATCTAAAAAATGCTCTTAGTATTTTGGGTCATCTAACGCTTGATAGTCTTGTTGATATTTACCGCCATCAGCAACTTCTGCATGATATAAAGCCTTCAAGGCATAGTTTTTCTCAAGATCTAAGGACTTTTTCAACTCTTTAAATTTTGTATGCAATTCTTTGTTTTCATTTATTAATTGTTGCATCTGTGATTTAATGTATTTCAAAGATTTTCATCTCCTTTCAGATGGTTAATCTATTTAATCAGTATACCACTAATCGTAATGCTTTTTAATGTCCATAATTTGCTTAAATTAAAACAATGATTATGAATTTCTAAGAACAGAAATAATTATAAGTTGAATTGGCTGAAATTTTTTCAAAGTAATCATCAGTGACGGAACACAGATTATACTACATACAATATTACTAAAAAGCTTTTAATAAATATGACTATAAACAGCGATTTACAAACTACTCTATGAAACTTCGATGTATATTTCATCAAGATTTCCTAATGCTACTCTTAATAAATATCATCGTTTGAAATTAAAGTATTCTCTCCCTTAAGAATCCCTAACATGCGACGCTGTTTTTTAATTTTCCTACAAGATTTTTATATGAGTATTTCTTAAATTTCTACAGAAAAAAATGTAAATACTTATTATCTTTTGACATAAGACTAAAAATGATGTAAATTACTAAAAGGCGAACGTTTTTTAAATAACGATAATTATTATTCGGTTTTAGGAGTGTGTTTTATGGAAAATGTATTTGATTACGAAGATATTCAATTGGTTCCAGCAAAATGTATAGTAAATAGTAGATCTGAATGTGACACATCAGTTACTTTAGGTGAACATACATTCAAATTACCGGTAGTACCTGCAAATATGCAAACAATTATTGACGAAAAAGTAGCCATTCAATTAGCTGAAGATGGATACTTCTATATAATGCATCGTTTTGAACCACAAAAACGTGCAGATTTCACTAAAGATATGCACGCTCGCGGATTAATCGCTTCAATTAGCGTAGGTGTAAAAGAAGAAGAGTATGCATTCATCGAAGAACTAGCAGCAGATAAGATAATTCCTGAATTCATCACAATTGATATTGCACACGGTCATTCAAATGCTGTAATCAATATGATTCAACATATTAAAAAACACTTACCTACTAGCTTTGTAATTGCTGGTAATGTTGGTACACCAGAAGCCGTAAGAGAATTAGAAAATGCTGGCGCTAATGCTACTAAAGTGGGTATTGGACCTGGTAAAGTATGTATTACAAAAATTAAAACTGGTTTTGGTACAGGTGGCTGGCAATTAGCGGCTCTACGCTGGTGTGCAAAAGCTGCTACTAAACCGATTATTGCAGACGGAGGTATCCGAACTAATGGTGATATCGCTAAATCCGTACGCTTCGGTGCTTCAATGGTCATGATCGGTTCATTATTTGCTGGACACGAAGAATCTCCAGGTAAAACTATCGAAAAAGACGGTAAACTTCTTAAAGAATACTTTGGTTCAGCTTCTGAATTCCAAAAAGGTGAGAAGAAAAACGTAGAAGGTAAAAAACTGTATGTTGAACATAAGGGCGCTCTAAAAGATACCCTTACTGAAATGCAACAAGACCTTCAATCATCTATCTCTTATGCTGGCGGCAAAAAACTTGACGCTATCCGTACAGTAGATTATGTTGTCGTTAAAAACTCTATCTTTAATGGCGATAAAACATACTAAGAACCTGAACACATTAAAAACCGCCAAAAATTTTTTGGCGGTTTTTTTTATTTATCTATATTTAATTACTTTCTACGATTTCAACAAATTTTGTAGAAGCTGGTGATAGAGGCACACTTTTCAAAAAGCATACGCCTATACTCCTTTTTGGGATGTCTTCCATTAAAGGAACTTCATATAAAATTCCTTTATTTAAATACTCTTTAGAAAATTCTTTTGTTACACATGCTATTCCCAAATTTATTTTTGCAAACTCTAATAATAAATCATGTGAACCCAGTTCAAATTCTGGAGAGATCTTAACACCCTTTGTCATCAGATAATCATCTACATATTTCCTCGAGACAGATTGTCGCTCAAGTAATATTAGTGGCAAATCTACTATAGAAGCAAAGCTAAGTGGCTCCGTAATGGTCTTCATATATTGTTCTCCACAAACGAATATATCTTGAACATCTATACAAGGTTTAAGCTCTAATGTTGGATCATCAATAGGGAAATTACAGAAGGCAATATCAACTTCTCCCGATTTTAAAAATGTACAAAGCTCCATTGTCGTACCATTTATTATTTTAAATTTAATATTTGGGTACTGATTATGAAAGGCTTCTAAATAAGGAAGTAAAAAATACTTTGAAATTGTATCACCCACACCTATTTTCAATTCACCAGTAGTTAAATCTTTAAATTCTAAAAGCTTTTCTTCTCCAACACGAAGTAAGTTAATAGCTGAATTTGCATATTCGAACAACAAGCTACCTTCGTATGTTAATGAGACCCCTTTAGGCGTTCTATTAAATAGGCGGATATCTAGTTCTATTTCTAATTGTTTAATAGCCTGACTAACAGCTGGCTGTGTCATATATAGATCATTTGCGGCTTTTGAAAAGCTTGAGCTTTTCCCCACTTTACAAAACACTTTATATAAATCTAATTTACTCACCATATAACTTCACCTTATACCTATCATTTGATATATTAATTTTACTTATACCATTATTTTGAGGTATATTACAAGTTGTGAGATTTTAAAAAAAGATAGTAAACAATTTAGCAATGAGGAGCGATTATTTTGGAAAGAGTAGTTGGCACAGTTGTAAGAGGTCTTCGTGGACCAATCATCAATCAAGGCGATAGCATCGAAGATATCGTTGTAGAAAGCGTATTAAAAGCATCGAAAGTTGAAGGCTTTAATATTCAAGATAAAGATATCGTAACAGTAACAGAATCAATCGTTGCCCGCGCTCAAGGTAACTACGCTACAATCGATCACATCGCAAAAGATGTTAGTGCAAAATTCGGAGATGACACTGTAGGCGTTATCTTCCCTATCTTAAGCCGTAACCGCTTTGCCATCTGTCTTCGTGGTATTGCAAAAGGTGTTAAAAGAGTTGTTTTAATGCTTAGCTACCCATCAGATGAAGTAGGTAACCACTTAGTTGACCTTGATACACTTGATGAAAAAGGTGTTAACCCATGGACAGACGTTTTAACTGAAAAACAATTCCGCGAATTATTTGGACATAATAAACACACTTTCACTGGAGTTGACTATATCGATTACTACAAATCATTAGTCGAAGAATACGGTGTTGAATGTGAAGTAATCTTCTCGAACAATCCAAAAACAATCTTAGAATATACTAAGAGTGTATTAACTTGTGATATCCATACAAGATTTAGAACAAAGAGAATTTTAGAAGCTAACGGTGGAGAAAAAATCTATAGCCTTGATAACATCCTAGCTGAATCAATTGATGGTAGTGGCTTCAACGAAAGTTACGGTCTACTAGGATCAAATAAATCAACAGAAAACAGTGTGAAGCTTTTCCCACGTAATTGCCAACCTGTTGTAGATAAAATTCAAGAAATGCTGAAAGAAAAAACAGGCAAAAATGTTGAAGTTATGATTTATGGTGATGGCGCATTCAAAGATCCAGTAGGGAAAATTTGGGAGCTTGCTGACCCAGTTGTATCACCTGCTTACACAGCTGGTCTTAATGGCACACCGAATGAAATCAAATTAAAATATCTTGCTGATAATAACTTTGCTGATTTAAGAGGAGAAGAACTTCAAAAAGCTATCTCTGAATACATTGATAATAAAGGAACTGACCTTGTAGGCGCTATGGAAGCACAAGGTACTACACCTCGCCAACTAACTGATTTAATCGGTTCTTTATCTGATTTAACATCAGGTAGTGGTGACAAAGGTACTCCAATGATCTTTATCCAAGGTTACTTTGATAACTATACTAAATAAGATATAAATATGATGAGTGAAGCTATAAGAACTTTAATCAGTACTCTCATCAAAACAAGAGCGAATAGGCAATTGTCTATTCGCTCTTTTTATTGATCTATATCCCATAAGCTGTCGTAATTCTTTTCTCACTAGTTTTTTCATGCTGAAGTAGCCATTCCTTTCTCCACAAGCCCCCTGCATAACCTGTTAATTTACCGTTTGATCCAATAATTCGATGACATGGAATAACGATACTTAATTTATTTTTTCCATTTGCATTCCCTACCGCTCTAATGGCCTTCTCATTTCCAATTGAAACGGCAATATCCTTATAAGACACTGTTTTTCCGTATGGAATATTCAATAACGCGTTCCACACAATTTTTTGAAAGTCTGTCCCTTCATGTTTAATAGAAAAAGTAAATTCAAAACGCTCCCCTTTAAAATATTCATCAAGTTGGGTATAGCAATTTTCTAAAACCATTGGCGTTTCTTCTTGTTTATTATTTACGGCTCTGTCCTGTTCAGAAAACATAATAGAGCTAATTGCTTCATCTGTACCCGTTATTTCGATCACTCCAATTGGAGATTCATAATCTTTTTTATATACCTTACTCATATAAAGACCTCCATAGATAAAAGGTTGCGTATGCTTGTAGCCCTCCCCAATTTGCTGATAGCTCTTTGATCTCCTCTATCGTTGGCTTACGTCCAAGGCCTAAATGAATTTTTAATGCGTTATGGAGACCGACATCTGTTATTGGAAAGGCAGAAGGATGATGTAAGCATTTCATCATCACATAGTCAGCCGACCAAGCCCCTACTCCTCTAATATTCATTAACGACTTTTGAATTTGTTGATAATCCTGAAGCCCAAGTAACAATTCCTTTGTTAATTCACCATTTACCATCATCTTAGCGACACCAATAACATATTCAGCCTTCCTAACTGAAAATTGCAGTTCCCGTAAATCATTCACATTTTTAGTTGCTATCTTTTCATAGGTCGGGAATATCCAATAGGTATCTCCTTTAAATGTAAGACTTTCACCATAAGTTTCAACAAAGCGTTTCTTTAATATGTAAGCAAATGTTAAATTTATTTGCTGACCAATAATTGCCCATGATAATGCTTCAAATAAGTCTGGAATACACATTATCCTTAAGCCATAATATTTTCGAGCAACCCCCTGTAACACCTTGTCCTGCTTTGCTACATCATAAAATACATGAAGATTTGCGTCCAAATCAAACCATTCACATATATACGCTGTCAATTCTTCACGAATTCCTTTCGAGGGTGGAGTGATTGGAAAATCAACTAGAATAATATTTTGGTTGCATCCAATCCTACACAAAATTAACTCTTGTTTTACTTTTATTAGTTTATATAAATATCCATCTCTTATTTGATGCAATACTTCTTGGTTAGACCTACTTAAGAACAATAAACACTCTTTGAAATTGAATTCTTCAGGGGGATAAATTTCTATATATGATTGATGATCAATCCAATTCATTTTCACAACTCCTTACCCTTCAAGGGTACGATATTCACTAGGGGAATAATTCGTCAAACGACGAAATGACTTATAAAAATTGGAAGGGCTTTGAAATCCAACTTCATAGCAAATCTCTAGATTCGTGTGATTAGTATTTTTAAGAAGATGCATCGCCTTATCAATTCGAATTTTTTCTAAATAAGTACGCGGAGTTTCTGAAGTTTCCTGTTTAAATAGGCGATCAAGATGATATGGGCTTATGCCGACATAATCAGCAACATCCTGTAATGCTACCTTTTGTTTATAGTGATTGACTAAATAGCTAGTTACATTTCTTACAAGCCCGATATGTGGGGAATGTTCAACTTCTGGCTGACATCTCTTACAAGCCCGGAACCCAGATTTTTCAACTTCAATTATGTCATAGTAGAATTCCACATTTATTTTCTTGGGCTTCCTTGATTTACATGAAGGACGACAATAGATCTTTGTTGTTTTTACTGCTGTAAAAAATAGTCCATCGTATGTTCGATCACACGCAATAATCTTTTCCCACATTTCTTCAAAAGAGAGATTAATATTTTTCACCTTTAATTTCTCCGTTCTCTCAATTTAATCTTCATATAAAATTGAAGTATCCTTTAACTCGAGCATTTGTGTCGCATTGATTCCTAAAAAAGCAAATACTTTATCCGATAAAGCAATTCCAAAGCTAATACGTTCCACACCTATATCCTTTGAATCCGGCTTTTTCAAGTATCAATGCAGATAAGAGATCCCAAGCATTTCCCCAAAATAACGGTTCCTCGGACGAATGAAGTTCATTGAATTCCTGAATTGTTGTCATTTTATTTCCTCCTAAAGTGTATTGAATCTCATTTTAACAAGGCATACACATTCAATTCGTCCTCATTCTTGCTCTTATGGTCTAGAAACCAAAAAAGGGAAATCATTGATAACTTCTCCTTAACGCTATAGAACAATATATATTCATATAATCTCTTTAAATATGTAATAGATAACTATCTCGCGGACTACCTAATGGCCCTAAGCTGATAATTAAAATAACGTCTTATGTCCTAACCAATCATCTATATCCACGCTACCTTGAACGGCTAATAATCTGTATAAATATCGGTAAGGCATTCTACATTTTGCTAAGTCGGGAATATCCATTACCCTTTCATAACCCTTTTTAAAAGCTTGGCCTGATTTTACATCTAGCACATATTCTAATGCGATAAAATCTAACTCTCTAGGAGCTATAACATATGCTTCAGTATCGACAAGACCAGTGATTTCTCTACCGTCTGATAAAAACTGTGTTGGATCCATATCAACTAGCACAAACGTAGAATATTCAGGTATAGGTAATCCATTGATTAAATTATTTATTTTAGGGAGCATACTTTTTATTTTTTCTTCTTTATAGTAAAATCTAGAAACTAATTCATTTACTGTATCCATTAAATGTTGATTAAATTCTCTCAGACTTACTTGATAACTTCCTGATGGATTACCCACAAAATTTTCTTTATACCGATGAATTTTAGCCAAATCTTCTCCAAAACTTTGCAAAACTGAAGATGGCCAATCAGTAAATGACTCGACAATTTGTCCTTTTAGTTTTTCTACAACAACAAATTCTTTTTTTAGAATCCTCCCTTTATCTATAACTCTTGGTATCGGTATTGAAGTAAGCTTACTCAATGTATTATTTACGTGTTCTAATTCATAAACTTGCCTTGGATCAATTCCAAATAACTTTTTGCATCCCCACCAAAATTCATTATTAGGTTCTTCTTTCATTTTAGAGGAACGTACAACTACTTCTTGATTATCTGTTTTTACCAACCATACATCACTAGAGTGGTCTTCATAACCAGGGCTTAATTCCAGCATCTCTTTAATTGGCTCTTTAAACAAAAATTGTAAATCCATAAAATCTTCCTACTTTCAGAATGTATACTTTACTACTATATTTTTCTATAACCGCTTCAAGTTCTCCTTTATATTTTCCCCTAAAAAATCACAAGATAAAAACTCTTGTTTTGTAAAACTTTTCAAACACATGAGATATTACTTAAAAAAAGAACTTTTCTACCGTGTAAAAGACTTATATTAATGTGCAATTTGTGCGATTTAAAATATTGAAAAAATTAGAAGGCTTGGATTTACAAAAATAGGTAATAAAATGTGCGCTTGTAAGATACTATAGGGGGTAAACAATTTAAATCGTAAATTTATATTTTTTTCCCTTTTTGAATAAAAATAAGGGGGTGCAATCATGTCTAATTTAAATAATCTAACCGAATTTGAAGAACTTAACATAGAATTTCAGCGAAAAGTATCAGTTAAATGGAATAAACGTTTAGATCAGCTTGTTACTAGATCACTGAATGAAAGATCTGCCGTTTATGCAAAGTAAAAACTTAGAGAAACAGGTATTTACAGAATGATTGTTATAAAATGCTTTGACATACATACTTCAATAAAGGAATTGAAGGGGGATAAGCGAGTATTGAAATCAAATGATAATAAAAAATACTCTTTCCAAACTCATGTTATAAAGAAAGGTATTAGCTATGGCACATGCCTATCTATGATTATTTCTTATACTGCGTATCATTCCATAGGGTGGGCTGTCATACACGGGTGTTTTAGCTGGTTTTACGTGATCTATTACTTAATCAAATATTCGCCTGGTTTATTTTAGAAAGTAGAAAAGACCTCTAGCACGTTCTAGAAGTCTTTCTTTAGTATTAATCAATGATTGTTTAATATCTGCCTCATAGCAATTTATAAACGGGTTCATCTTGCTCTAAAGGAATTGTCACAAAAAATGTAGTTTGTTCACCTAGTTGGCTTTGCACTGAAACACTGCCATTATGCATGTCTATAATTTTTTGCACTATAGAAAGTCCTAGGCCACTGCCCCCGTTTGATACTGCTCTCGATTTATCGGCTTTAAAGAAACGTTCAAATATATGTTTTTGATCTTCTTCTGTCATTCCTATCCCAGTATCAGTAATAGAAATAGTGGCCGTATCATTTTGTTTGAATAAACGAATATAAATTGTTCCTCCATTTGGGGTGAATTTTATACTATTGCTAATTAAATTCATCCATACTTGATTCATCAAATCTTCATCAGCAAAGACTGTAACATTTTCCAAATCGATTTCCATTTCAATATTTTTAAATATCCATCTCGGTTCACAAGATAAAACCACATTACGTAGTTGTTTATCTAATCGAAATTGTTTTGGTTCAAATGGATGATGTTGTGATTCTAATGAAGTTAATTTTAGTAAATTATCACTGATTTTCGATAATCGATGACTTTCCATCTCAATAATTTCTAAATAGTGCTGCCTTTTTTCATCAGTCAAATTAATATTTTTCAAAGCTTTAGCGAAACCATTAATCGATGTTAATGGCGATTGAATTTCATGAGAAACATTGGATATAAACTCTTGACGCATTTTCTCCATTTCGCCTAATTCAATTGCCATATGATTGATACCGCTAATAAGTTGTCCAAAATGATCTTCGTCATCATCTGATTTTAAGTCTAATTTGACGCTAAAATCCCCTTTCGCAATTCGTCCTATAGCATCAACTACCGTATCCCAATAACTCCGCTGCCTTCTAAATCCAAATAAAAAGAGAATTGCAGCAGTACATGCAAAAAGAATAAATACACCTATTACAGTATAAAATTGTTGCCAAAAACCTTGGGGATGTTTGCCAAGCGAATCATATATCAGTGAGGTCACGTGATAAGAAATAAATGCAAAGAGCGTATTAGTTAAAAGAAAAAGTATAAACATACTCAATACTTTCAACAAAATTATCCATTTCTTCATGCCCCTAACTCCAATCGATAACCGAGCCCCCGAATCGTCCGTATTGTGAATTCACTTTTATCTTCTGGGAATCGCTCTCGAAGTCTTTTAATATGCACATCTACCGTACGGTCATCACCTTCATAGTCATATCCCCAAATTCCCTCTATTAACTGTTCTCTTGAGAATGTCTTCCCAGGATAACTTGCTAATGTAAATAATAATTCAAATTCCTTTAATCGAAGCGTAATATTTTCTCCTCTATACATTAGCTCATACGTTTCTCGATTCATCCAAACATTTCCCACTTCCACTGTTTGAGATAAAGAAATATGGTAACGCTTTAGGATAGATTTAACTCGAACAATTAATTCTGCTGGCTCAAATGGTTTTACAAGATAATCATCTGTACCCAGATTAAATCCTTTTACTTTTTGAGCGGTTTCCCCTTTTGCAGTCAGCATTAGAATAGGCAAGTCGTTGTTTAACCTTCGTATTTCTCGGCATAATTCCCATCCATCCATATTTGGCATCATTATATCCATAATGACCATATCAACTTTTTCCGATTCTAGCTTGGACAGTGCATCAACACCGTCCACAGCTTCAAGTATACTTAGTCCTTCATTTTGTAAAAACACACTTACTAATTCTCTAATATGTTCATCATCATCCACAACTAACAATCTTGTCATGACAACAAATCCCTTCATACTTACTCTTGAATACGTAATTGTTGTTTAGCAAATTCCTTGTACATCTCATGTGATTGGAATAACGCATTATGCGTCCCGCTCCCCGTAATATGACCCTTCTCAATAAATATAATATTGTCGGCATCGACAACGGTAGAAAGACGGTGTGCAATAACCAGTGTCGTTCGGCCTTTCATCAAATTGTCTAATGCTTTTTGAACATAAATTTCCGATTTACTATCAAGACTAGAAGTAGCTTCATCAAGCATTAAAATTTGGGGATCACGTAATAGTGCTCTAGCAATTGCAATCCGTTGTCGCTGCCCACCTGAAAGTTTGATTCCTCGTTCTCCTACCTCGGTATCAAACTTATCTGGAAGTGCTTGAATAAATTGATCGGCATACGCCATTTTTACGACTTTTTCAAGTTCTGTATCTGTAACTTCTTTTTCTATTCCATAACAAATGTTATCGCGTATTGTTCCGGATATAAGTGCACTTTCCTGAGCAACATACCCAATTTTACATCTCCAAGAATGTAAAGAAAATGTATCAATAGGTGTATCCCCCAATGTTATACTTCCCTTTGTAGGTTGATAATACCGTTCTAAGAGAGAAAATGTAGTAGTCTTTCCCCCTCCACTAGGACCAACAATAGCCGTTACTTTACCAGGTTCAATTGTGAAATTAATATCAGATAAAATCGCTTCATTTCCATATGCAAAGTCCACATGATTGACATGAATAGGTTCTTTCACTAGATCTAACTCTTTCCCTTCATAGATAACTTCCTCATCATGTTCAAGTACTGCACTAATACGTTCTGTTGCTCCCATTGCTTTTTGTAATTCCGTAAAGAACATCGTCAATTGCGTCATCGGTATAATAATTTGAATTAAATATAAAATAAATGCAACCATATCACCAGCCGTTAATGCACCAGAAGAGACCCGTACCCCCCCGTACCCAATAACTGCCACAAGCACAATCATAAGGATGAAAGAAATTAATGGTGAAATCAGTGCGTGTATTTTAGCTTCTTTTAAACCAAAATTGAAAAGATTTGTAATGCCTTTTTTTCCACGCTCATATTCTATGTTTTCTGCATTTGAAGCTTTTACTAAACGTGATTCTGGTAATACTTGATTTAACACAGCAGTAAATTTTGCCGTTTCATCTTGCATTCCTTTTGAAATTACATACATTTTCTTACCTAGCAACATTAATATCAACATTGCAATTGGAACAGCAACAAGCATTACTAACGTCATTTTCCAATCTAAGAATAGCAAAATCGTAACAGAACCGATTATCGCTATAATGCCAGATAGAGAGTTAGCAAGATGTTCTGTAATAAGTTCCTTCACAACAGCAGTATCATTCGTTACACGGCTCAGTGTCTCCCCAGTATCATTCTTATCATAATAAGGTATTGGTAGGTGAAGTAGTTTTTTCCACAAGCGATCTCTCAATTTTGCTACTACATGATGACCAACCCTGTTTAACAAATAAATCGAGAGCCCGCTTGCTATTGCTTGGGCAATAAAAGCAATTACTAATACTATTATTTGCCAATAGTTAAGTGAATCGAGTGAAAAACCATCCACTAATTTTTTTGTAAATAACGGTACGACAAAGCCTACACCTGTTGTCGCAAAACTCATACAAAGTGCAATGATTAGCAAAAGCTTAGGCGGTTCGGTTTGTTTAATTAACTGAACAAATTGTCGCCAACCCTTTAATTTATTTTCTTTTATTTCTTCTTTCATTGTTCATATTCCTCCTTATATCTTCCCATACAACGTTTAGTAAACTTATAATTGTTACTTTAGCATTTCTTTGTGAACTCACTATGAAGTGAATGCAGGCAGAGAGTATTTTTGAAGTTGAGCTCCTTATTAATTTTACTATAGATGGAATCTCTTAGTATGTAAGCGCAGATTAATATAACTAGAGAAGTGTAACCGAGATACAAAGGAGATGTAAGAGCTGCGAAATTATAGTACCTCCATCTTCATAAATAGATTTAAATATGAAAAAGAGAAGAAATATCATCAAAGGTGGATGATATTTCTTCCCTTCATATTAATCCGATTCAATTGTCCTACTATTTTAAAATATCTACCTTTAAATCAAGGCTTACTTTATCACTTAGAGCACAATAGTGGAAAATCACTTCATTAAGATATAGCTTATCTATCCTTTTTATCTACCACAACATGCTCAAATTTTTCCCCGGATAAATTAATATCAAAAGCTTGACCAAATCCGACAACATAGCGACCTTCTTTTGGTGTAAGTTCAAATAAAGATAGATCTAATCCTCGTAAAACGCCCATCATTGGTGCACCGTGATTCTTTTCAAACTTAGCAAAAATTTCTTCATGACCATCATTTCCTACATTCTCTGCAACACATTGGAAGCGAACTCGCTCACGTGCAAATAAGTTTGGAGAATCTTGTTCATCTGTAATCATCATAATACTGATTAAATTATTATCTTCAATAAATTTATAATGGTCCGTTATGATGCTTATATAAATATAAATCTTCCCATCATGCTGAACATACGGTGCATAACTAGTGAATGGGTTACCATCGTTATCTAAGCTACTAATGACAACTGTCTTACACTTATCGATAAACTGTAAATATTGTTCCTTCTTTTTAGTGATATCGATTTGTTTTACCATTTGTTTTCCTCCTATTATTGAGCACTTACTTTAGAGATTCCTAATAAGTTTATACGTGGTTTTCCATGCTGAAAATGTGAATCAATTTCACATTCCACTCCATAAACGTTACGAATCATTTCTTGAGTCATTACTTCTTCTGGCGTACCGTATTTTACGACTATTCCCTTGGAAATAACGCATATTTTATCACTATAAATACTCGCCTGATTTAAATCATGTAGTACCATTACAACCGTCATGCCTAATTCACGATTAACGGTATGAACTAATTCTAACAATTGAAGTTGATGAGCAATATCTAAGTAAGTTGTAGGTTCATCAAGCATCAAAATTTTCGGTCTCTGAGCTAACGACATGGCAATCCAAGCCCTCTGCGCTTCTCCACCTGAAAGTGAAGCCACTAATCTATCTTTCAAAGGTGTTAATCCTGTTTTTTCAATGGCCCATTCAACTATGCTTAAATCCTCATCACTCGTACGTTCATACCATTTCTTATGGGGTATACGTCCATACTTCACTAGTTCTTCAACTGTAATATCTGAAGGTGGCTCATTTGATTGAAATAAAACACTCATCATTTGTGAAATTGATTTTGTACCTAATGACTGCAAGTCTCTACCGTCTAAAAAAACTTTTTCTTTTTGCACTGGAATCAATCTAGACATCGCTTTTAAAGCTGTAGATTTCCCTGAACCATTCGGACCTATAATCGAAACGATTTCGCCTTTTTCTACGTTTATTTCAAAATTATCTAATATTTTTTTCTGATCATAGCTAATATCCAATAATTGAGCTTTTAGCATCTTAAATGTCACCCGCTCTCATTAAATATAAAAAGTAAGGTCCGCCCACCATTGCCATGACGATACCTGCTGGAATATCTAAAGGTGAGAATAGGGAACGTCCAATTGTATCTGCAACTAGCAGAACCACAGCCCCTAATACCATACTCATAGGCAATAGAAGACGATAATTTGAACCGACTATTAATCTAGACATATGTGGCACAATGAGTCCTACAAAACCTAACAGCCCTACGATCGATACAGAAATAGCTGCCAAATATACTGCCACTAGGGATAGTACGATTCGGATTCTGTTTGTATTTTCGCCTAAGTTTACAGCTACATTTTCGCCTAAGTTCAAAATGTTAGCTGAACGAATACAAAATAATGCGGCAATCCAACCAATAATAGAATATGGGAAAAGAATACTTACATCTCCCATTCCTTTCGCTGATAAACTACCATTCATCCACTGTAAAGCCGAAGGAAGACGATCACTATAAAGAATCGAAAGTAACCCTGTTATTCCACCAAATACTGCATTTACTGCTACTCCTGATAGAATAATTCGAACAGGTGAAATACCATTCTTCTTCCACGCTAATGCATAAACGAGCGTAACAGCTATCAACCCACCTACTACTGCCGCAAGAGGAATCCACTTACCGAATTCAGGGAATAACAATAAGATAAATAAAACTGTCACGGCAGCACCACTTGATACCCCCGTTAAACCTGGATCTGCAAGGGGGTTTCTCATTACCGCTTGCAATAATGCACCTGATATAGCTAAGTTTATGCCTACTATAGCAGCAATAAGGACTCTAGGTATTCGTAAATCCCAGACGATTGTTTCTGACAACGATTCACCAGAACCGAATATTGTTCTTATCGTTTCCATAGGTGACAGTTGCACACTTCCAATACCAATCGACAAAATCATAAAAATGATTAGTAGAACAGCAGTTATACCTATGCTAAATTTTCTCTTCGGTTTCACTTTCATTACGCCCAACCCTCATCCTAAGTCATATTACTTATATAAAATTTCGTTTAACTGCTCTAATCCTGTTGTTGCTTTTTCAATTGAAGCATAACCGAATACTTCATAGTCAAGGGCTTGAACGCGATCTTCTTTAAAGGCTTGTAACTTCTCCCAAGCGCCATTCTTCTTCACTTCTGCTTTAAACTGTTCTAATGCTGCTGTTGGATCACCGTGTGAAACAAGAAGGATTGCATCTGGATTTGAGGCAACTACATCTTCCATATTCATCGGTACATATGCTTCTGTTGATTTTAACGTTTCATTAACTATATTCGTAGCGCCTAACTTCTTCACTAAACTACCAACATATGTTTTTTCACTCATTAACATAAATGACTCTCCTGAACCAAATAACACCATTACTTTAGATGAGTCTTTACCTTTCACATCTTCTAATACTGCTGTTTCTTTCTCTTCTAATTGTGAAAGATACGTTTTTGCTGCATCTTCCTTATGTAAAACTTTCCCCATTACTTCAAGAGAAATTTTTAGATCTTCATAAGAATCTGTTGGAATATATGCAGTTGCTACTTTACTGTTTTTTATCTTCTTTTCTAAACTGTCTTTAATCGATTCCGGTCCGATTAAGATGTCAGGTTTAAGGCTTACCACTTTCTCTACATCTGGCTCCATAGGAGAACCGATTTGCTCAATCTTATCGAATCCCTCAGGTAATTTGTGTGTTGAAGTTGGTATCCCTACTGGTTTTACATCTAAAATTTTCATCATTTCTAAAATCGAGACAGATGTTGTGACGATTGATGTCGGTTGTTCTGCTGGAAATTGTTTTACTAATTTCTCTACTTTTGCTATATGTTCACTAGATACTTTGTTATCACTTTTAGATTTTGCAGCATCACTATCTTGATTAGCGACAACTTTTTCTTTTGCCGTTTCTGGTTCTGCTTTATCCTCTGCACATCCACCTAATACAAGTAGAGCAGATAAGAATGCAGCTCCATATAAACTTTTTTTCATTTTAAAAAATCCCCCATCTATTTTAATTGAAAATAATTATCATTATCAATTAGAAATATACCAGACAATGAAAATGTTTACAACTACTTTTTCAAATACTTTCGAAAGAATACTGTAAACCTAATTAACTTAAAATAACCAAAACATTCAGAATACAACAGGATTAAAAAAACCGCACTACTTAGAGTGCAGTTTTAGTGAAATATATGTTAATTTATCTAAAATTCTACATATAATGAACTAAATTATTTTAAAAAGTCAAATTAAATCTAAGCTAGTGATATTATATATAAAGTAATTAAAGCTCATTGTCTGAAAAATAACTCATATACTCCTCATCACGTAAATTTAGCAACTTTTCATGTGTTTCCCCATCATATAAATTCCAATATTTATAGCCTTTATAACCAATATATCCTATAGGGAAAAACTCTTTGCCAGCATATATAGTTACTACATCCTTGATAATCAATTCCTTGGCTAACTTAACCTTTTGAGACTTAGCTTTTATTAGCAGTTCATAATTCTCAACCTGCCAATCTTTTATGCCTTCATCTAAAATGTCAAAATGTGCTTCTAAAATAGATTCTTTAAGCCTTATTGGCTCCTCTAAATTTTGAAATTTAAGGAAATAAGCATAGTCTTTAATTTCATTGACTCTACATTGCTCGCCTTTTGGAATACATTGATCTGGATGTATTAATTCTAAATCCTTTTTTAACTGAAGTTTAGCTTTATCCCCACAAAATGATGGAGGAAAATAGATAGGTGACATTTTTTTCTCCTTTAGCAACTAATAAATAACATATTTAATTTTAAAGGAAATTACAATATAACGCTATGGTAGCAAGTCATTCCCATTAACCGCCCAATTTGGTAATCAGCAGAGTTATGTTTCGTTGATAAAAGACAAAAGAACCGACAAATTTTATCGGTTTGGAATGGATTTATCTATAACTTTCGTATAAATTCCCTGAGTAGATTATTAAAGAATGCCTAATTTTGATGAGGATAAGATAAATGTTTCATTTCGTAAGCTCGATATTGTAAAAACAAACTCTCTTTATTTGTCTAAAATGACAGGTATAACATGGACTTTCCTGTAGGGAATTTATATCTTCAAGTAAAGGTCGCCTCAATTACTTTGTGCTTGATAGTGTATTAATGTTCAGGTGATTGTGGAAGATGTCATAGTAGTTGCGGAACCTCTATCAAGTCCAAAGAAAGAACCGTACCTGTTTAAGGTACGGTTTTTTGTGAAGTATCTAAAATGAAGTTTAATTACTACTAACTCCATTATCATTAAGTTTCAGATTTAACTTTATCGTTCGGTTGTCACCTACATTAAAAATCTATTTCTTATTTGCTTCGTAGACTTTTAACAACTTACCTTTTATAGTCGTATTCTTCATGTTTTTCAACACAATTGGACCTTTATCATTCAATATTTCAACATAAGAAAATGCATCTAAAATTGTAATGATGCCAATATCCTCTACTGTAACACCGTCAATTTTCGCAATCGTCCCAACAAAATCTACTGCTCTCAGTTTCTTTTTCTTACCACCATTAAAATATAATTTCATGATTTGTTTGTTTAATTTTTCGCTTTTCGCCTTTTTCAACATTGGCTCAATATTCATTTTTGCTTCAAAATCAGATTTTTTATTTAAAACTTCTTCTTTTGATGGAACTTCCATGTGCGGAATTTTAAAACCAATATACTCTTCAATTTCACTTAAAAACTTATCTTCAAATGGTGTCACTAACGTGATGGCTTTTCCTTTTTGACCTGCTCGTCCCGTTCTTCCTGTACGATGGACATAACTTTCTTTTTCTAAAGGAAGATCGTAATTAATGACATGTGTAATATTATCAATATCAATTCCTCTAGCAGCTACATCTGTCGCTATTAAATAACGGAAATCTCCTCGCTTAAAATCACTCATCACTTCGAGACGAATATCTTGTACCATGCCACCGTGAATTTTATCGCAGCTATAGCCTGAATCGGCTAATTGTTCGCACAAAGTATCTACTCTGTCTTTTGTTCGGCAAAAAATAATACAACTATCTGGATTTTCAACAATCGTTAAATCTTGAATAGCAGAAAGTTTATTATTTTCCTCCACTACGACTAAAGCATGGTCAATTTTATCAGTTGTAAGTCCAGTAGCTTTAATCTCAATATCAGTAGGTTTTTTCATATAGTTAAGAGCTAAGTTTTTAACAGCCTCTGGCAAAGTAGCTGAAAATAACATCGTCACTCGTTTTCGTGGCAATTCTTTAATAATTGCCTCCACTTGTTCAATGAACCCCATATTCAACATTTCATCTGCTTCATCTATAACAAGATAGCGAATCTGATCCAATGCTAGAGTGCCTTTTTCAATATGATCCATGACACGACCCGGAGTACCAACTACTACATGTGTTTTTTGCTTTAATTCTGTCTTTTGGATGGCAAAAGGTTGTTTACCATAAACAGCCGTTGCTTTAATTCGTTTATATCTACCTAAATTTGTGAAATCCTCTTTGACTTGAACAGCAAGTTCTCTCGTTGGTGTTAAGATTAGAGCTTGTGGTTTATTCTCTTTCCAATCAACTAATTCACAAATTGGAATCCCATAAGAGGCCGTTTTACCACTACCCGTTTGAGATTTCACAACAAGATCCTTATTCTCTAATACAAGCGGTATAACTTTACTTTGAACTTCTGTTGGATTTTTGTATTCTAAGCTATTTAGCGCATTTACGATTTCATTACTTAATTTATAATCTTTAAAACTTTTTCCACTCATAACTAAGCCTCATTTTTAAATTATTTACTATTAATATTTCCAAATAGATGATTATCTTATACAAACTTACATTATACTCGAAATTTCACCTGCACATGCATTTCTGCCACTAATAATATAACCAATAAGATTTTAATGATGTACTCAAAGTGATTTCTCATCAATTAAGGTCTCTTCTCATAGACTGTAATGGCATCATTATTTCTCCATGCTAACTTTTAAAAAAATTAAAATAGAATAGGAGAATCAAATGAATAATAACAACGTGAAATTGTCTGTGATAATAAAGAAAATACCAGTATTTTTACAGCTATTCCTAAATTTTTGTCTAGTTATTTTAGCGCTCATTTTATCACTCTTACTTGTGAAAGAGATAGTAGTGTTCTTAGAGATTTTAATGACTCATGGTAGTAGTGACTATAAGCTATTCCTCGAAAATATCCTTATCTTCTTTTTGTACTTCGAATTTATCACGATGATTGTGAAATATTTCAAAGAAGATTACCATTTCCCACTTAGATATTTTATATATATCGGCATTACTGCAATGATTCGCCTTATTATTGTTGAGCATGATCACCCTACCGATACATTAATTTATTCACTCATAATTTTAATTCTGATTATAGGTTACTTCATTATCAATATTACGCCGCTAGAAAGACCTATCCATTTATGGTTCTTTAACAAGAAAGAAAAAAACTAGTATCCCTTAGAAGTTTAAATTATTTTAATAGCATTATATTTGAATTTTACTATTCAACTAATATGTTCAAATGATTTAAGTAAAAACTTTCACAATATCAATAACATAAACCTATTGATACATAATAAAATTCCCATTAAAAATGACATGTGTTATGAAAATAAAGTTATTCAGGTTCTTTCAGTATTCCTTTTATACTAACAGTCAACTAAAAAAACCGTACCTACTTGTAGTAAGGCTCCTAGTTTTATAGCAAAGTAATTATTTAATTTCCCAAGCAATAATCATTATTTTT
Source organism: Viridibacillus sp. NPDC093762 (assembly GCF_050279675.1). Taxonomy (NCBI): domain Bacteria; kingdom Bacillati; phylum Bacillota; class Bacilli; order Caryophanales; family Caryophanaceae; genus Viridibacillus; species Viridibacillus sp. NPDC093762. The sequence goes on from NZ_JBNNUK010000006.1 coordinate 135,829, forward strand.
AATGTTAGTCCGCTTAACTGCAACAATTGGCCCAACTTATGAGTAGTATGTAAACCTACTCTATAATCAATTAATTTTTATGCCAAGATAATTGCATCTTACGTTACCTATAAATCGTTAATCCTGGTGAAATTCCAAGTTCTACATATACTTTGGGCGGACAAGACCTCCCAGTTGGAAAATAAAGTTTCCATGCCATGCTAATCCCACATTACTCAACCTGTTCAGTTACTTATTGATCAATCCAACGAACTATTATTTTATTTAGCTTTATTATTGAACTGTTATCAATACTTAAAATTTCATCCATACTGTTTGAATCTAATTGCTCAGGGTGAATCCTCTACATTTCCGACCAGAAAAACTTAAAGTTGTAGTCACTTTAAATACCTACTTTTAAGCACTATTTATAATATTTAACTAAACTAAAAAGAGTTACAATATCTGCTTTAGGGGAAAAATGCAATGTTTAACAATTCAGCTCTATACAAAAAAAAACACACTCGCTAATGCGAACGTGTTTTAAATTATTTTGATAAATCAATTCTTTTATTTAATAAGTAAATAGTAATACCTCCAACAATCATAGACAATAACTCACCAATCCCTACTGTTAACCAAGTCGGCCAAAATGGAAGGTCATAAAGAATCGTTAATTGTCCTGCAACTGTAAACATTGATATAGAAAAAATCAATGCAGTAATTACCATCTTCAAAACATCATTTGTTATTTTTTTAGTTATTGTACGACAAAGAATTAATACAAGAAAAGTAGAAATCCCACCGATTGGTACATCTAGTACCCAAGTTGGTGACATGAAATTTGCAAGTATTACTCCTACTGTTACTGCCACAACATAGCGCTTGTTATACAATGCCAGATAGTTAAACATCTCGGATAAACGTAATTGCACTGCTCCAAAACTAATGACTGACAATAAAACAGTCACTGCCACATATACGGCTGCTACAAGTGAAATCTTTGTAAGTTCACTTACAGAAATACGTGGTGAATCCTTTGAAATAGACGTATTCAATTTTAATTCTCCTTTGTAAAATAGCACATCCGCTATTCTAGTAATAACTACGACCAAAGGAAGAGAGCCTATCGCCCTATCTGAAGTGCCGTAGTGCAAGCTATATTTGCTTACTTGCGTATTATATCAGAAGAATTTAATATTGAACAAGGTTATCTCGCAGTCCATCCACCATCAATCGGTACAACCGCCCCATGAATATAATCAGATGCTTGACTAGCCAAATAAAGCGTTAAATTTGCTACTTCATTTGGTTGAGCCCAACGTCCCGCTGGTGTTTCTTTTGCTACCCATTTTGCTATTTCACCGTCTCCTTCAAAATCAGCCTTATTCATCGGTGTTTGAATTGCACCAGGTGCAATCGCATTTGCACGAATTCCTTCACGACAATAATCTTGATCTAACTGCTTTGTATAACCAACAATTGCATGTTTAGAGGCTGTATAAGCTGCACCACCACCGCCTGCCACAAGCCCTGCAATTGATGCCATATTAACGATTACTCCTGATTTTCGCTTTAACATTTGCTGTAAAATTGCATTCGTTACAAAATAAGTACCCTTTACATTCGTGTTCATAATTTTATCCCAAAGATCCTCATCCGTATCCAGTGTTTTCGCAAATCCATCTAAAACTCCAGCCGTATTCAATAAAATATCTATTTGCTTGAATGTAGCCATAGCTTCGTTACTCGCTTGCACAACATCTGATTTAATGCAAACACTACCCACTGAGTAAGCAAAGCGTGCACCATATTTTTGATTAATGCTTATTAAACCCTGCTCATCTAAATCAAAACCAAATACATTCGCACCATTTTCTAAAAAAGCAATTGCCTGAGCCTGTCCAATGCCAGATGAAGCACCTGTTACAAATACTGTTTTTCCTGTGTACTCATCAAATTTCAAAACTTCACTCCTCATAACAAAAAGCCCATGATTTCTCATGAGCTTTTCCTATTAATCGACGATTATCCAATCTTCCGCTAATAAGTCACATACTGTTGGTGTGAACATTGTATAGCCCTCACCTTGTACATTAATTAAAAAGTATGGGTTTAAATTCTCGCCATCATGTTCGCTTTGCCCAACAAGCTTCACATACAATTCGGCACTGCCCCAACCTTTACGAATTACTTTCTCGCCAGCCTTTAAACGTGGTAATACCTCTTCAAAAGTCACTTATACTCATCCTTTATCTCAGTAATAGCATGCGTTCTTTACCGGGAAAAGTATACTGCATTGAATAATTTTTTACAACTAAAGTTTGTACAGTCAAGTTTATCATTGTACTTGATGAATTTCTTAATTATCAACTGCTTATTTTGTTGTGATAAAAAAATGTATCAATGCCATATTAAGAATAATTCAAAATGAAAGGAGAGATTTAGAATGGGAAGAGACAATAAACAAGGGAAAAGTCAGAACAAGGGTACATTACCTCAAACACCTAAAAATCAAAAAATAGCCCCGAACAAGGTGAATGAGGAGTTCTCTCAAGAGTTGGCTGAACTCGATACATTGGTTACCAAAAGCAAACGAAAAAAATAGTTATTTTATCGGTAATCAATGTGTATAGAGGAAATTATTTCTCCTTTAATGGAATTTGAATTCAGTTATAATATTTTTCGATGAATTGATGAGTTATTTGGAGAAGGCAATAGAACAACTATCCATTTAAGATGTTCATTAAAAAATCTGAAATGGATATTTCTATATCAAAAAAAGAATTTTCCATGCAATGATCAAAAAAACCCATTGGATTAGCATCCAATGGGTTTTTTTTGAATTAACTAAAATGGAATACTTCTTTAAATACCTCAAGGTATATTACAAATAAACATTGCCAAACTACGCTTATTCATTTATAAAAATTCTTTTAAACAAATGATACGCATAGTAAATATATAAAAATTGAATTGGAGGAATGTAAGATGAATTTTACACAAGGAGATAAAGTTGTATTAGTTGGGACAGGTGCAGTGGGATCTAGTTATGCGTATGCGTTGATTAATCAAGGTATATGTGAAGAACTTGTACTTGTTGATATAAACGAAGCTAAAACAAAAGCTGATGCAATGGATTTGAATCATGGACTTGTTTACGCACCAATACCTCAAAAAATTAAATATGGGCATTACAGTGATTGTAAAGATGCCGCACTCGTTGTTATCTGTGCAGGTGCAGCACAAAAACCTGGTGAAACACGCCTTGACCTTGTAAGTAAAAACCTTGCTATTTTTAAATCCATTGTTGGAAGCATTATGGATTCTGGATTCAATGGCATATTCTTAGTCGCTTCCAACCCAGTAGATATTTTAGCTTATGCAACTTGGCAATACTCTGGTCTACCGAAAGAAAGAGTTATTGGTTCAGGTACTATTTTAGACTCTGCTCGATTCCGTTTTTTTTTGGGTGAAGAATTTGGTGTAGCACCAACAAGTGTTCATGCTTATATCATTGGCGAACACGGCGATTCAGAACTTCCAGTTTGGAGTACTGCTAACATTTCAGGGAAGTTAATTGCATCTGATTTAACTGATCAAAGAAAAGATGAAATTTTTGTCCAAGTTCGCGATGCAGCTTATGCAATTATTGAGTCAAAAGGAGCTACTTATTATGGAATCGCAATGGGGCTAGCTCGAATAACAAAAGCCATTTTGCGAAATGAAGACGTTGTATTACCAGTTGGCTCATTGTTAGAAGGAGAATATGGTCACAGCAATATATATGTTGGTGTTCCTACAATCATTAATCGTGGGGGCAGAAAGAGTATCGTAGAACTTACTTTAAACCCTGAAGAAAAGGAAAAGTTGGCGAATTCCGTAAAAACATTGAAAGAAGTTCAATCTCCATTTTGGAAGTAATCCCTAAATGGCGTAAGAATTTCTAACAAAGGAGCCATGGACCATGTTGGTAGAAACTTACAACCCCTTTGATCAACTACTTATTTCCTCAATGGTTGCTTCGATTCCAATTATTGTTTTTATTTTGTGTTTGACCGTATTTAAAATGAAAGGTATTTATGCAGCATTATTAAATTTAGTCATTACCTTTTTTATCGCAATGATGGTGTTCAAATTGCCTTTTAGCGAATCAGTTGGGAGTGTCATTCAAGGTACTATTCAAGGAATATGGCCCATTGGTTATATTATTGTTATGGCGGTTTGGTTATATAAAATCTCAGTTGACTCGGGGAAATTTGATGTATTACGCGCAAGTATTGCTGGTATTTCACAAGATCAACGACTGCAGCTACTGCTAGTTGGCTTTTGTTTTAATGCATTCCTTGAAGGAGCAGCTGGTTTTGGTGTTCCAATTGCAATCTGTGCGGTACTATTGGTTTCGTTAGGATTTAAACCTCTACAAGCCGCTATGCTCTGTCTTATAGCAAATGGGGCCTCTGGAGCGTTTGGTGCAATTGGGATACCTGTCGCAATTACTGGTACATTAAATTTAGAAGGTAATGTAACTACCATGGACGTTTCCACGATGACAGCATTAACCTTACCTATTATTAATTTTACAATTCCCTTCTTACTTATCTTCTTAATTGATGGGTTAAAGGGGATTAAAGAAACACTACCAGCTATTCTCGTTGTATCTACTACCTATACGGTGACACAAGCAATAATCACCATTTCCATAGGTCCTGAATTAGCTGATATTATCCCTCCGTTACTTGCGATGGGGATTTTGGCTTTATTCTCAAAAAAATGGAAACCAAAGAATATCTTCTTACTCAACAATAAAGAGGTTAAAATTGAAAAACATACAACTGGGGATGTGATTAAGGCTTGGTCTCCGTTTTATTTATTAAGTTTATTTGTCTTAATATGGAGTATTCCACCTTTTAAAGCTTTGTTTGCGGAAGGTGGGGCACTGGCCTTTACTAAAGTAACATTTGGCATACCTGGATCTACATTAAGTTCAAGCATTGAATTAATAAGTGCAACAGGTACAGCAATATTACTAGCAGCTTTAACAACTATATTCACAACAAAGGCTATTGGTTTCGGTCATGGTTTTAAACTTTTAAGAAGAACAATTTCAGAATTTTGGATTCCAATTGTGATGATTTGTGCCATTCTTGGAATTGCTAAGCTAATGACTTATGCAGGATTAACAAGTGCATTAGGTGAAGCCGTAGCAACTACAGGTAATTTCTTCCCATTTTTATCACCAATACTAGGATGGATTGGGGTATTTATGACTGGATCGGTTGTTAATAACAATACTTTGTTTGCACCAATTCAAGCTACAGCAGGTAACATTATTGGAGTAGATTCTGCTTTATTAGTATCCGCAAATACAGCTGGAGGGGTAATGGGAAAATTAATTTCCCCACAATCCATCGCCATCGCAACTGCTGCTGTTGGTCAAACTGGTAAGGAGTCCGAATTAACGAAAATGACTTTAAAATACAGCGTTGCACTACTTGCATTTGTTTGTATTTGGACGTTTATATTATCCATTTTTTATTAAAATTAGTTGAGGCTTTCATCATTACAGATGAAAGCCCTTTTTCCTTTTCGACGGATATGCTCAAAGGAACTCCTGTAAAGAAGTAGTGAGATTTAAAAAAACTTCCTACAACTAATAGTAGGAAGCTTACATTTATACTCTGATTTACTTTAGTGGGATTTCCACAATGGCAGTCGTCTCTAATTCATTTGTTGAATCAATTGAGATTTTCCCACTATATTTATTCACTATTTCATGCACAATAAATAAACCTTGCCCTCTGATTTTCCCATGTTCTTCTTTTTTTGTTGAATACCCTTGTTTATAGATATGTTCATTATCGATAATCTTCGGTCCCGTATTCGTTATCTTAAATACATATTGCGCATCACCGGCTTTACAGCTAATCGTTATTTTACGTTTGGCTTCAGGTAATTCTACTGTTGCATCAATAGCATTATCAATTAAATTCGATAATATTTTGATTAAATCTGTTGTTTTTATTTTATCGAATGAATCATGAGAAATCGTAAAATCCATATCAATATTATAATTTTGTGCAGCGAGTTTCTTTGTTTGCAATAATATAGAAAGACCAGGATGATCTATATTTAATTTTAAAGATTCAATTGCTTGAACTTCTTTAGACAGAGATGATAAGTATTGTTGCGCCTGATCAGATTCTCCTAATTGCAGAAGTCCATGTAAAACTTGAATATGGTTGGTGAAATCATGCCTTAAAGAGGATATAGAAGTAATTAATGTTCTAATTTCCGCTTGGTACGTATCTTCCGTATCCCCTACTTCTTTAGCTACTTCTTTTTGATACCATCTTTGTAATAAAAAAAAGGAACCAATTACGACCAAAATAAATACACCATTATAAACGAAAAGATGGATGTTATTTGCCAGTACTTTTACTTTTATATCATCAAGTTTATCAGTACTAATATCGATACCTAGGTATCCAATTACCTTTCCCATTTCATCCTGTATTGGCACACCAACAGACAGATAACCCCCATACTCTGGATCTTCAATTACATCTGTCACATATGTACTTCCTTCATAGGCTTTTTTGACCTGCTCTTCAGGTACTGTACAAAACTCACCAATGTTAAAGCCCTTTTTTATTTCTTTGGGTAGCCCCACTATCATTGCTTTTGATATCTTCGGATTATCAATTTCTAATGTATATACATATAAAGCGCCCAGTTTTTCTCTTGCATCATTTAGGTAGCTTCTTAGATACCAATAATAATCGTTTCTCACAGGATTATTCAAAAATTGTTGATATTCTTCAATATCTATCTCTGACGCAATCGACTTTGCAGCTTCAAGGCTTTGGTTTGCGATTGACTCTTCAACAGTCCTTTTCATCTTCACATAAGAAGTAAGGATATTTAAACTGGTAAACACTAATAATAAGACAGTAGATAACAATAAAATTAACTTTATTTTACGATTTTTCATACAAACTGGTACTTCCTCATCGTTTTTAATTGAAAAGATAAATAATGAAATAGATCATACAGATTTCTTATAAAATATTCATTTGCTTATTAAATGGAATCAAGAACTTACTTTCCAACAATAGCACTATATTATAGTAAATATCAAAATTACTTGTTTGTTTAATCAAATTTTCTTAAAGATATAGCCTATATATACTACTGCGAAAAATTCTCAAAATCAATTTTTAATTGAAAAGACTAAGATAATTTATAATAAACTATCAAAATTTAGCATTGTATTGCACGGATACAACAATCCTTTTTATGGATATTCTTCCAATAGTGAAATAGGAATGGATGAAATGAGAAAAATAACATCATTAATCATCATGCCATTCTCTTTGTTAATTAAATTGATTTTATTTTTGGCCTTTCTTTGTGCTACGGTTCACGATGAAATAACTAAGTGCAATTTTTATTTTATTAATTTTTTTAAAAAAACCTAAAAAACTATAGGACTCTACATATCAATTTCAAGGTTCTTTTTTATGGCATTATTCATCTAATTTTAAATCTAGAATTCTTTATTTCATGATGGGTTCAACATTTAATTTTTATAGTTATTCTTCAAACTGGCATCTAAGTTTTATGTTAAATTGGTACTTTTAAAAACACCAATCCTTTGCTAAGGTTATCAGTAATTGATGAAATTGATTTAAGTGAAAGGATTCTATTATGGGAAATAATTTTCACAAGTTTTGACTACGCTCTTTGATTATGTACTAGTAAAAATAACGGTATCTATGGTGAATTTGCAATTACATTATTCTAAATATTCAGTCGTTACGAACCAAAGGAAATGACAATTTTACGCTACTATGTCCGATACCTATAAAGAAAAGATAAGGAAGGTTAATGACTATGCAAAAAACAACAAGTTATTCAAACGCACGTACTTTTAATTTAATTTTAACATCAATGTTAATTGCACTTGTATTTGTTGCCACGCTCTTGTTAAATATCAAACTACCTATTACGGCAAATGGCGGTTTAGTTCATCTTGGAACAGCTATGCTCTTTATTGTTTCAATCTTATTTGGGCCTAAAAAAGGCGCCATCGCTGGTGCCGTTGGGATGGGGTTATTTGATTTAATCTCCGGTTGGACATTATGGGCACCATTCACCATTTTAACGCGCGGCTTGCAAGGCTATATAGTTGGGAAAATTGCCTGGTCAAATGGTCGCAACGGACGTAGTATGGGTTTCAATCTCTTCGCTACTATTATTTCAGTTCCATTTATGATAGCTGGATATTACATTTGTGAAGGAGTTATATTCAGTAGTTGGATTGTACCAATGGCTTCTATTCCCGGAAACATTGTTCAAAATGTTGTAGGAATCTGTGCGGCCATTCCAGTTTGTGCTGTCCTAAAAAAACTTCCATTTTTTAAATAATTTTAAAAAGATGCACAACAACACAAATAGATTCTTATAAACATTGTTTTCAATTTCATAAAAAGAGGAGCACGCTATGTATATCAAACATTCTCCTTCTTTTACTTTTCACTAAACTCCAAATTTCAAATTGAAAAGAACTTAATTACTTTTGATACGGTCCAGAGTAACCGCGAGTTTTAAAAAAAAGAACCTTTGATTAATCCAAAGATTGATCAAAGGTTTTATGTTTTATTTCATTCAGTACATTTATTTCTACATCCAAAAATTAATTATCATCTTGCAAGTCTTCGCTTAGACAAAGCGTCTGTGCTGTTGAATTATGAATTTCTTGGAAAAACTCTGGGTTATTCGCTAGTGATACGCCATAAGAAGGAATCATTTCTTTTATTTTCGGTTCCCACTCTTTTATATGTTGCGGGAAGCATTTATTTAATACCTCAAGCATAACGTGAACAGCAGTAGAAGCACCCGGAGAAGCACCTAGTAATGCAGCAATTGAACCATCAGCAGCACTTACAACTTCAGTACCAAATTGAAGCGTTCCTTTACCACCTGCTTCAGTATCTTTAATAACTTGTACACGTTGGCCAGCAACTACAATATCCCAATCCTCGCTCTTAGCGTTCGGGATAAACTCACGTAACTCTTCCATTCGCTGTTCTTTCGATAACATAAGTTGTTGAATCAGATATTTTGTCAATCCCATCTCTTTAACTCCTGCTGCCAATAATGTAGTAATATTATGTGGTTTTACAGAAGCAATTAAATCCATATTTGAACCTGTTTTTAAGAACTTAGGTGAGAACCCAGCAAACGGTCCAAATAGCAACGATTTTTTGTTTTCAATATATCGTGTGTCAAGATGCGGAACAGACATTGGTGGTGCACCAACTTTAGCTTTTCCGTATACTTTTGCATGATGTTGCTCAGCAACTTCTTGGTTTTTACATACCAAGAATAATCCGCTAATTGGGAATCCACCAATGTGTTTACCTTCAGGAATACCTGTTTTTTGCAGTAACTCCAGACTTCCTCCACCAGCTCCAAGGAAGACGAATTTCGCCTTATGGTATTCCATTTTACAGCCATCCATATCGTGCACTTTTAATTCCCATGAGCCATCTTTAGTACGCTTAATGCTTTCAACACTATGTTTGTAATTGATATCGACATTTTGAGTTTTTAAGTTATCGAATATCATACGCGTTAAGGCTCCAAAGTTAACATCAGTTCCAGTGTCCATTTTTGTTGCCGCAATTGCTTCATTCTCTGGACGGTCTTGCATAATAAGTGGAATCCATTTTTTCAATGTTTCCGGATCATCAGAAAATTCCATGCCTTGGAACAATGGATTTTTTGACATTGTTTCATGACGTTTCTTCAAAAATTCTACATTTTTTTCGCCTTGTACCATACTCATATGAGGCAATGGCATGATAAAGTCTTGTGGATTACTAATCAGATTGCTTTTTACAAGATAAGACCAAAATTGTCTTGAAAGTTGAAATTGTTCATTAACGTTTATCGCTTTGCTTATATCAATAGAGCCATCCGATTTTTCGGATGTGTAGTTAAGTTCGCACAGTGCAGCGTGCCCTGTTCCCGCATTATTCCATTCGTTAGAGCTTTCCTCTCCCGCGTCTGCGAGCTTCTCAAACACTTTGATTTCCCATTCTGGTGCTAATTCTTTCAGTAACGATCCCAAAGTCGCACTCATGACTCCGGCACCAATTAAGATAACGTCTGTTTTATTCTGACTGTTGCTCATATTAACCTTCCTTATCTCCTAAAATTTTCAAAAAAATGTAGGCGCTCATGCTTAGGCGTCATAGCAAGACAAGGCTCAACCTAGGAAGACACCTTATCTGTATTTTTCATTATTCTATCCTAGTCTATCAAAGTTACGAAATAATTAAAACATGTACTACTATTTGATAGTTATAAGCTATTTAAAAGCTAGTAAAAAGCCCTTAACTCAGCATCTTGCAAAAGTTAAAATTTTGGTATACTTCTACCAGCGAGTATAACCCTTCTTAGTTGCACTGTACTAGCATATTTAGATACCAAAAATATTCTCACTTCTTTATATAGATATTCAGAATAAAATCATATTCTAGAGCTCTGAAATTTCCACAGTTTTCGTTATTTAATGAAGCTAAAATAACACATTGAACCTATTATATAACATCTTAAAAAAGTTATGCATCCGTTATCATTAATTATGAAAAAGCCTCTAAGACATTTCCATCCTAGAGGCTCGTAATGGAAGCTATTTCACTTGATTTCTTAACATTCATCAAGTAATCTCCTTACTATCTATTTATCTTGTTACGGATTTAGGGAACTTAGGATTTGTCCTGTTAATGAAGGAAGAAGCAGACCACGAGTTAATCCGCTTAGCTAGTTATGATGATTTCGCATAAATAGCATGTCAATTGACCTCGACTTTCAGAGATGTTGAAGAAAAATAATAATGTATCTACTTAGCAAATTCTTCTTAACCGTCACTTCAGAAAAATAACCCTCGTAAGTATTGTTAACCTACGGGGTTATTGTCTTATAATGCTACTCTTTTACAATCTCATCAGCTTTGACCAATTGCTGTCTTATCAACTCTAACTGACCTTTATTTTGTTCCACTGTATCCATGTGCTCATGACGTTGTTCTGCATTTAAGAGTGCATTTTCTGCATGGGATATTGAATTGAAAGCATGCTCAACCGCTATCTCCTCTGGGTGTGACATCGCTTGCTTAACTGCACGATCCGCCTTTTGAACAGAGTTGCTTAACAAAGTACTTGGATGATCCTTTTTCCAACTTGTATCCGAGTGCTTAGCCATTGTTCCACATTCCTTTCCATACATATTGTGATCCAATGCTTAGTATTGTAATATGTTCAGAAAATATGCACTGAGTAAATCCAAAGAATACTGATGTAATTGAAATTAGGTTTTTGTCATAGCTTTAGTAATCCTAACGTCGACCATTGATAGATCATCAGAATAAATAGTTAAATGAAATACAAAATGCCAAAATGGTTATATAACAACAATTTGGCATTACTAAATTCAAAATAATTACTTTAGAAAAAACTTGTTAAACAAATTAGAACCTCATTTACTTATCCTACAGTTCTCCGTTATAAATCAATATGAGGTTTTCTTAATTCTTTCATCATAGTTCCTCCACATTTTATACATTCAGCCCTAGTACTTTATAAATTTTTTTAATTCTTTTTAATTGCGGTGCTGTGAGTTCAATTTCTCTTCGCTTTAACACAGTTAAAAATGCTTCTTTATTATCATTATTAACAGCTATAAGAGTACTCTCAGCGTGTTGGGGGAGTTCTTTAAATCTGCAAGTTTCTAAATGATGAAGCAAGAAAGGAAAAATTCGTTCATTGTTTTCCTTGCTTGCGGATGCTAACTTTGCTAAAGTTAATATCCCTTTATCAACAGTAATAACCGAGCCAGTTTTCATAGTTAAAAAAATCGTTTCAAGATGCTCCATCATAATCGTAGATGACACTGTTGCAATGGTGGATAATACTGTCATTGCACCCCAAATTAAACGGTTATTTCTACTTTTTAGTAAATTTATAAAGGTTAAAACGAATTCACTTATAAGCTCTGGTTTAACTTCCCCAATTTCATATGCTACTTTAATACAATCTTGTTGAATTCCTTTATCCTTATTAGATAAGTTTTGTATAACCTCTTTTATACCTTCAAGATTATGATCGTTAACTAATTCCTGTGCTAGTTCAATATTTGGTTCTTCATCACGACGTTGTAACTTCGAAGCCAGCTTAGGCACTATCGTCATATCATCCCTCTTTTATGTTGATATCATTCTATTCACATACTATCATAATAATCAGACAATATTATGTATTAAGTTTTACAGTAAATGTTGGGACAAAGATTTACATAGAAAAGCAGAAATAAACGATTTTCATTTAAGAAAATTGTTTAATCTAGTCTTTTTATCAAATTACATCATTAATTTTATAGATTATTACAAAAAACGCCTTTTACACTCTCATTTATTAAACCTCATTTACTTATGATACGGTTCGGCGTAACACAACGAAATGAGAAAAAAAACAAGGATTCCCTTATTTTGAGAGATCCTTATTTTTACTTGATTCAATCAATAAAGCCATACAGTTAGACAAAAAGACCGTGAAGTGCACCTAGTAAAGTGAAAATAATCAAATGGTCACCGATGGCGATTAAAAAATTCCTCTTATTTACAAGTTCAAATAAAGTGTTTTTTAGATATACCATTGAAATAAGAATGCCAATGATACCTCCTACAGCAGCACCTTCTAACAAACTGTTAGAGCTAGTTGCTTGTATGAGTATAGCAATAAAAATAGAACTTATAAATGCAACAATTACTGAGATTACATATTTTAATGCACCTTTGCTTTGATCTTCATTTCCTACTACTATCGAATAATAGATCGCTCCATAAATCATATACAAGATTCCACCAGCAAGAATAGCAAGATAATTTAACTCACTTAATTCAATAGACATACATTTCCCTCCGATTTTATTTAGGCTCAACGGCTAAAATGATTGCACTGATTCTGCAAGTAAGATTGAGTATCCCGCTCACTTCTTTCACTATACTCTACAGGCTCATCAAAGCGATACAGTCCATATTTTCCACCACTAAAAGTATAGGTCATTTCGTCATCAAATTTTAGCTCCTGATGATCCGAAATAGCGATGCGACAATCATAACGACTTTTCTCTGGTGGTGTGATGTACGGATTGTTCCTGGGAACACCGAACATCATTGTATCCTGTTCGGCCAGCCCTCTCGCATTTGACAATTGATAAAGCTCTTCCCACACATCTGGAATTCCATTTATATAAGAACCAATATTATACCTGTTTACTGTTGTTCACTTTGGAACTAGAACAACTTGAACTTTTGTTAAGTCTAGCCATTTTAATTCATTATTATTGCTTTGTTCATTTCCTTCTTTCTTATATATGTTTACTAGTTTAGATTTTTTGCGATTATGATATTCTCGAGGAAATCGCTGTAAATAGGCTCCTTCTCACCAGCTTTTTTGACTTGTTTTAAAATAGGCATTATATGAATACGATTTACCTTTACCTCTTTACAAATAACTAAGGCCTAGTTAAATTAATTAGCTAGGCTCTCTCTATAAAAATAAAACCTCATTTACTTATGATACGGTTCACTTTAGTGCACCTAAATGAGGTTTGCATTTTTTTATTTAATGAACGTTTACTTTTCATCTCCTATATAACAACTTAATAGACCATTGCCACTGTGGAATATATTTAGATCTACTTTCGCTATTTGAATACAAATCAGCAGGAAGAATAAATTGAACTTCGCTTAAGAAAGGATTGATAGTCCTACATACAATAGGCTAATTGCTAAAACACAAAATGCTCTTAAGACATTTTAACTAATTTCTGTATTTTTTTACTTACTTGTTAATTACTACTGTAAAATGATAAAAATGAGCTATTCAACATGAATAAAGCAAACATTTATCAAGAATTTATACAGGACAATGATAAAAGATTGGGGGTTCATTTAAATGTCTATGGAACAAACGAGGTATTCTCGACTGGCTTATATAACGAAAATGATAAACATGAAGCTAGATTTACGTGAAGTATTGGAGCAGGTAACACTAGCAATATCTGAAGAAATCGTCAAATGTGATTCTGTGGGCATTTATTTGCCGCAAAAAGATGGAACATTCAGAGGATATGTAGGAAAACCAGAAGTAATTAATGGCTGGACATTGGATATGCATGTAATTGACACTGAAATAGATTTACTGGCAAAAGAAGTAATTGAAACAAAGAAAACCATCTATATTCCTAATACCTCAAAGGATAATCGACCTGATCCCAGAGCTGTTGAGGGGTTTCATATTAAATCATTATTAGCTCTTCCCATCTCCTTTGAACAAGAGTTATTTGGCCTTGTTTTTTTATTTGATTATGGCATTCCAATGAACTTAACAGATGAAGAAATTCAAACTGTTGAGGCATATGTAAATATGGCTGCCGTTGCTATTCAAAACGCAAAAAATTTAGCTCATAAAGAACATCTCATTAAAGAAAAGCAGTTGCTGCTTGATGTTACACGTGACTTATCAATGTGCTCCTCACTACAAGAGAGCCTTGATAAATGTTTTTTCTACTTAGAAAAGGTTTTAGATAATAACAATATAGGTGTTCACTTATTAGATCCTTTAGCAGAAAAAAGAATTAAACCGGTTAAGTTGAGTAAGGATAGTGATTGGACAGAAGAAAATTGGCTAAAAACACATAACAAAATAAAAATTGACCAAAGTAATGATGCTGTAATGCAGGAGGTTTTTGAAACCAAAAAAGCAATTCTTATTCCAAATGTATTTGAGGATGAAAGGCCTAATCATGAAGTTTGTCGCAATTTCGGCATATACGGTTTAGTTATGTTTCCTTTGATTTCAATGGGTGAAATTTTAGGACAAATATCTATTGTTAATCTTGAAAAAAAAGCATTTTTCTATTCAGAAACTCAATTACAGCTAGCCCAATCAATTGTTGACACTACAGCATCTGCATTATCAAACCTTTTATTTATGGAAAAGCAAGAGATCGTTATCGAGGAGAGAACCTCAGAAGTAATAGTCAAAAATAAAGAGCTTGAAAAAGTTGTAGCAGAGTTACAGCAGCTTAGCCGTGAAAAAGAGTTAATTCTCAATTCTGCAGGTGAAGGAATCTTTGGATTAGATCTTGATCGAAACATTACATTCTGCAATCCAGCAGGTGCACTCATGCTGGGTTATGAAACAGAGAGAGAATTAATCGGAAAATCAGTCGATATTATTATGAGTGGAAGTGAAACAGAGGACAACATTATTGTTTCATCCTTTTTAAATACAAATTTCAACAGCTACAAGGTGTTTTTTAGAAAAGACAACTCCAACTTTCCAGTTGAATATGTAACCTCCTTAATAAAAGAAGGAGACGAGATTGTAGGAGAAGTTGTCACATTTAAAGATATAACTCAAAGAAAGCAACTGGAAGAAAAGATTAAATACCACGCTTATTTTGATAGTTTAACGGATTTACCAAATAGAATTCTTTTAATAGACAGACTAACTCAAGGATTGAAGTATGCAAAATTGAATGGAGAAAAATTAGCAGTTCTATATTTGGATTTAGACCGTTTTAAGTTAGTAAATGATTCGCTAGGACATAGCTATGGAGATCTATTGCTCCAAGATGTTGCCAAACGTTTAAGTGCTTGCGTTCCAGAAGGTGCAACCGTATCACGGCAAGGAGGGGATGAATTTACAATCTATTTACCTAATATTAAATGTGAAAATGACATTTTGAAGGTTATTAATTGTTTAAATGCTTCTTTCTCTAAACCTTTCAACCTAATAGACAATGAAATATATATTAAAACAAGTATTGGTATAAGCCTGTTTCCTGATAACGGCGATACTACAGATACGTTAATCAAAAATGCAGACACAGCTATGTACAAATCGAAAGAAACACCAGGTACTAGCTACCATTTCTTTAGCGAAGGGATGGATACAAGAACTTTTGAAAGTATCAAACTTGAAAATGATTTATATAAGGCTTTAGAGCAAGATGAACTTATTATCTTCTATCAGCCACAAATAAACTATAAAACAAACAGACTTAAGGGAGTAGAAGCTTTACTAAGGTGGAATCATCGAGAACACGGAATGATAACACCAGATAAGTTTATTCCAATTGCTGAAGAAACAGGTTTAATTGTCCCTATAGGTGAGTGGGTTCTTAAAGAATCTTGCAAACAATTGAAAAAATGGCATAATCAAGGATACCCTTTAATTAGTATGTCTGTAAATTTATCCGTCCATCAGTTCGAACAGAATAATCTATTTTCTATTGTAAAAAATGTCCTAAAAGAAACAGATCTGTCACCTGAGTATTTACAACTAGAGCTTACAGAAAATTTAATTGTTAAAAATACAGAGTTAACATTAAAAACAATGACACAATTGAAGGGACTTGGGATAAATTTAGCTATTGATGATTTTGGTACCGGATATTCATCTTTAGGTTATTTAAAAAATTTGCCGATTTCCACATTAAAAATTGATAAATCCTTTGTACAAGAAATGTTATGGGATGATGCAGCCATTACAAATACGATCATTACTCTCGCTCAAAATTTACACCTTGAGGTTATTGCTGAAGGGGTTGAAACAAAAGAACAGGCAGATTTTTTATTGGCACAAAATTGTCATTTAATGCAAGGGTATTTTTTTAGTAAGCCCATGAAGGCTGAAGATATTATGAAAAAATATTTCTATTAGCTTTCTATTTTATAAAGTAAAGGAGAATCATTATGAAAGCAGCTCGTACGGTCTTAGAATATTTGAAAAGTAACGGTGTTCAACATATTTTTGGTATTCCAGCAGGTTCTGTCAATGCGTTTTTTGATGAACTCAATGATATGAGTGAATTAACACCGATTGTAACAAAACATGAAGGGGCAGCATCATACATGGCCGCAGCTTACGCAAAATACACAGACCAGATGAGTGTATGTATTGGTTGTAGTGGACCTGGTGGAACAAACCTAGTAACAGGTGCTGCAAATGCCATGCGGGAGCATTTACCGGTTTTATTTTTAACCGGTGCTGTTCCAATTAACACAATCGGTTTAAATGCTTCTCAAGAATTGGATGCTGAACCGATCTTTCAACCAGTCACCAAATATAGTGTAACGGTTAAAGAATCAAAGGATTTACTGAAAGAAGTAGTAAAAGCCTCCGAAATCGCTATATCTGGAGTGCCTGGTCCAGTACATATTGCTATACCAATAGATATTCAACACGAAATAGTTCAAAACATAGAAATACCAGCTCCACCTAAAAGAACAGCTATAGTTCCTAATATCGATACCATTAAAAATGTAGCTGAAGAGCTACTAAAAAGAAAAAATGGTTACATTTTGGCAGGACAAGGAATACGGAACTCAGTTGAACAATTACTAGAGTTAGCAGAAATATTAAATTGGCCTATTATAACAACACCGCAAGCAAAAGGATACATTCCAGAGGATCATCCTCTTCTAGTAGGCGTTTTCGGTTTTGCTGGCCACGAGGCTGCCTCAAAATTGATAGCTGAAGGCGATGGACAAGTATTATTAATCGTGGGTTCAAGTTTAGGCGAAACAGCAACAAATAACTACAACTTAAATCTTACGAAAAATCGTTTGTCTATACAAATGGACTTTGATCAATCGGTTTTCAATCGAAAATATGAGATTGATATACCTGTGCTTGGCGATATAAATTTAACTTTATTATTACTCATAGAAGAATTGAGAACTAAAGGGGTAACAAAAAAAAGGACTCCACTTGAAGTTAAAGAAAATAAAGAGCTTCTTGAGGATACAGGGGAGTATAACACGAAAAACGTTCTATTAAGTATTCAAAAATATTTACCTTCCTCCACTAGGTATGCAATTGATATTGGTGAATTTATGTCCTATGTCATTCATCACATGAAGGTTTTAGATTATGATACTTATAGTATTAATGTACATTTTGGCGCAATGGGAAGTGGGATTGGTTCTGCCATTGGCTCAAAGTTAGCTGAACCTGAACGTCCTGTTGTATGTATCACAGGTGATGGTTGCTTTTTCATGCATGGAATGGAAATATTAACAGCAAAAGAATATAATCTACCGATTTTGTTTATTGTTATGAATAATGCTCGTTTAGGAATGGTTTACCATGGACATGCGCTACAATTCCACCGTACTCACCCATCTTTTGAGCAAAATCCAATTAATATTAGTGCTTTGGCTTCAGCTATGGATATACCAAGTTTTCGAGTAACGGAACTACTAGATATTAACCAAGATATGATTAATAACTTATTGAATTTAAATGGGCCAGCAGTCTTGGAAGTAGCTTTAACAGATCATAATACGCCTCCTATGGGAGACCGAGTTAAATTTTTGTCTTCTTTTGGAAAGTAAGAACTTTTAAGGTTTCATAACTACATATGAAAAGTCATATAGAGCGGGCATCATACTCACTTTATATGACTTTTTTATCTTACAGAGAAATATCAATTTCGACTTAGCGTAATTGCATCCGGAGGCTTTATATTCATTCAGTAGGTGTTTAGACACCTACTGAAAAGGAACAACATCCGCATTCATCTCACCACCTTCAGAGGTGGGAGTCTTCTGCTGAATGAAGATAAATTTTCTATGACACTGTAAACTTCCCTGTTATGTCTATGTATAATTACAACTCTATCTCCAACGAATAGCTTACCTATCTACTCGCTTCTTTATAAATTTGAGAATGAATGTTGAATGACTCCAAGGATCGCTCCTATTGTTTTTCCTTTGAAGGCATCTGGAACAGCTTCACCTGTGGGGTTTAAGAAATAGTAACTATCTATTTTCTCATCGAAGTAATACCCTATATTCGTTAGTAAATGTTGTAAGTCAGTCGGTAATTCTACTAGCCCAGTTTGTTCAGTGAAATAATTTGTAGGAACGACCTTCACATCAACATCTCTTGCTCCAGAATATACTACAAATAAGTCTTTTTCATGTTGAACAACCCACTGACCTTTTGAATATAAAGAAATTCTGGCTCCTTCTAATGAAGATATCGCTTCTAAATTAACACCAAAAATTTCATTTATTATTTTGCGAATTTCTGCCCCTGTTATTTCCCTGTCGTATTGATTTAGATAGGAATCTATTGCCTCTCTAGATGCAAGTGCATTTCCTGTTGATGAAGAACCCCCATCTGCTTCTTCCTTCTCTTTAGATAATATAGGTATCTCATCTAAATTAACCTTGAAGATTAAATCTACAACATGACAAATCTCAGAACTACTAATTTTTTTCCCATAAGAATCAAAATACTTATCCATCATTTCTGCCTTTTTCATCATTCAACCCTCCCATAAAAAATATAACACTAAAAAGAAAGCAAGAGATAGATTCTCTTGTTTCTCATCAAAATCTAGAAAATATCACCGCTAAGGTTTTTCCAATTCTATAAAACCTAACACAGCTGCATTTATTATGCAAAAGACCCTTCTCCTTAAGAGTCTTTGATGTTTCATGTAAAAATAAGGGCTTTTTATACCGATAAAAACCTCATTTACTTATGATACGGTTCACCCTTCATAATCCTAAAACTTCTATATATTTGTTCCACCAACACTAATTTCATCAACTGATGCGGTAATGTCATTTTACCGAATGATTGTTTTTCGTTTGCGCGTTTCAAAACGTCATCATGTAATCCAAGCGAGCCACCAATGACGAAAGCAATTTTACTTTTACCATATGTCATAAGTGATTCAATGTCTTTGGACATTTCCTCGGACGTTTTCATTTTACCGTTGATGGCAAGAGCAATGACGTGAGTGTCAGGTGAAATTTTAGCTAAAATGCGTTCGCCTTCTTTTTTCTTAACAATTTCCATTTCGGCCTCGCTTAATTGTTCGGGTGCTTTTTCATCTGGGACTTCAATGAGATCGATTTTTGCATAGGCGCCAAGACGCTTGACGTACTCCTCAATCCCCATCTTTAAGTACTTTTCTTTTAATTTCCCAACGGTAATAATCGCTATATTCACAAGTTATCCACCTTCACATTTAATTTACAAACACGTTATCCACAGAAGTTATACACATATCCACAAGTCGAATCAATATCTTGTGTACGCTCATTCGTTCGCCACAACATATGTTGCTGCCTCTTCACAATAAGCACAACTTGTGGATAACTTTTCTTCCTCTGTAGCCATTTCAAATAACGGCACCTCTTTTTGTTCTGCCACGAACATGTCTAAAGCGTGCCCTATATGCGTTTCACAGCTGTATATTTTCAAAATATTTCATCCTTTCAATTTTCGGAATTCCCGTAAACTTATGCACAATTCGGTCAATGTTATCCACAGTCTATTGTAGCAAAGGAAAAGCGAGTAGGAAAGTCGTGGTTTCACGTTTCCTACTCGCTTGTTGATACGTTAGTAATTATATTCTATTATCCACAAGATTAACTTGTTGGACTATTCGTTAAAGTTAGTACTTTTTCAATTATTTCCCCACCTCTGTACGCTTTAACTTTCATTTTATCGCCGACCTTTTTTTCATTATATAAATGTTTTCGAAGCTCAATTGAATTGTCTACTTTTTGACCATCAATTTCAACAATGACGTCATATTGTTCTAAACCTGCTTTTTCTGCTGATGAATTATTAACAACGCTACTAATAACAACACCTTCAGTTATTTCCGCTGGTAATTTTAATGTACGGGCTTGGTGGAATGCAGGAACATTTGTTAAATCAATTAATGATACACCCATAGATGGTCGCTCTACCTTACCAGATTTTTGTAGCTCATTAATTACTGGTATTGCAGTGTTGATCGGAATAGCAAAACCTAAACCTTCAACTGTCGACTCAGCAATTTTCATTGAATTGATACCTATCACATCACCTGCAAGATTTACAAGAGCTCCACCACTGTTCCCTGGGTTAATAGCTGCATCTGTTTGTAATACCTCTGCTTGCCAGTCTGGCTCAGCATCACCATTTAAATCAACTGGTACTGTACGATTCTTACCAGAAACGACACCTGTTGTAACAGATCCCGAAAAATTAAGACCTAATGGGTTACCAATTGCAATAACTGTCTCTCCTTGTTTTAAAACCTCAGAGTTACCAAATGTAGCAACTGTATCTACTTTTTTACTTGAAATTGAGATGACCGCTAAATCTGTCCAAACGTCACTACCTATTAGTTTTGCTTCTGTTTTTGAACCATCTGCTAATGTCACTTCTAATTGTTTCGCGCCTTCAACTACGTGATTATTTGTTACGATATACGCTGTATCTCCTTCTTTTTTATAAATGACGCCCGATCCACTGCCGGCTTCTTGGGTAGTTGGTTCAGCTTGGCTCCAAAAATCTTGTGTTGTTTCTTGGATATTTGTAATACCAACCACCGCTCCTGCAACTTTTTCAACTGCTCCTGTAACATCTGTTGTTACCTCAGTTGTCACTTGCTGAGTTGTATTATTGCCTGTACCGATTGCTCCAGAACTATTTGGTAAACGATCTACCATCGATGGCATCAATAGCCAAACAAGCAAAGCACCAATAATAACACCAATTAGTCCACTAAAGAAATAACCTGCTCTGCCACTTCGTTTTTTAGAACGACTTCTATCTTCTCCGTTAATGTTATCGTAATATCCCATACGAATCATCCCTCCGTTGTTTATCTGATAGTTATACTATATCTTTTGAAGATTAAAATCAGATGAAAATGGATTAAAAATTAGTTCAAAATTCTTTACTTTTTTTATCTTCGTAACATATATTCCCCTATAAGTGCATAAAAAAACCTCCCTTTTTAAGAGAGGTTAAAATTATTATACTGTTACAACTTTAGTAGGTTCTTCTGCATCGGTATCTAATAACGTAACAAATTCACCTGGCATGATTCCACATGATTGCAACGTTTGAGATACACTCATTCGAGCCAAATCTTTCATATTATTATCCTTACTCAAATGGGAAAGATAAATACGTGTTGGTTTTTGTTCTACAACTTCGCTCATAGCAACAGCAGCATCTTCGTTTGATACGTGTCCAACATCACTGAGTATACGACGTTTTGTAGACCAAGGATAACTCCCCATTTGCAACATACTTACATCATGATTACTTTCAAAAACAAAGGAATCTGCACCTTTGATAATCCCTTTCATCCGATCACTGACATAACCTGTATCTGTAATAACTACAAGTTTACGACCATTTTCATGGAAAGTATAAAACATAGGATCGGCAGCATCATGAGAAACAGCAAATGATTCGACATCTAATGAGCCGAATGATTGCACTGTCTCCATATCAAATTGGTAGCGTTGTTCTAATGGAATATTACCCACTTTGTCATCCATTGCAGCCCATGTTTTAGCGTTGGCGTAAACTGGAACATGATATTTACGTGCTAAAACACCCACGCCTCTTATGTGATCAATATGTTCATGCGTTACAAAAATACCGCTTAGTTTTTTTATATCGCGATCAACTTTTGCAAAAAGCTGCTCCATTTTCTTGCCTGTAAGACCCGCATCTACAATAAATGCATGGTCCTCATTTTCTACATAAATAGCATTACCCGTACTGCCACTTGCTAATACACTGAACTGCATAGTAAAGACTCCTTATTCACTTTCTAATTCTTTATCATTTTCTATTGCTTGAATATCGATAACTTGACCATCTACCGCATTAACGAAATAATCCGCTTCGTCCCCCTCAGCAAAATCAACACGGATATGCCATGTTGGCGCAAGAACTTGAGTTTCTATTAAAGGAGCAAATGTATAGTAGCCAAGCTGTGGTTTATTAATTTCCGAATCTTGCTTTAACAATCCTTTTTCATATAGTACTTTGATTGCTTCACTAGCAGTGAAACCCATGCTTTTTTCACCAAATGCCTCTAATGATTCGAACATTGTTTGTTCATAACCTGTCACTGCTAAGTCTTTATTCCATTGCAATGTTACCCTCGCATTTTTATTAAAATAGATTACGCGATTGTCAATTTGTTGGAAAAAGATTGCTTCTCTTTTTTCTTCATCTATACGCCAAAGTTTATACGTTTCTCCCGCATACACATACTTTTGCATAAATTCTGCAAAACTCGTGGCATCTTTAATGTTTCTAAGTGCTATTGGTTTTTCGAATTTTAAAGTCCGTATAGAACCATTTGTGATGTCATACTGCTGATTATCAATTCCCTTGATGTCGGTCGGTTTAAAGTGCTTGATTTGACCAGATATATACGAAATTTTTTCATTTTTAACAGGTAAACCTTTAACCGTAATGTTCTCATCTTCTAAGCGCTCTTCTAACGATGCTTCTCCAACTTTCTCAACATCTTGATCCTCATTATATCGATTGACATAAAGTGAATAAAGGAAAACGTTTAGTAATGAAAATACAATGATGAAAATTGTTTTCGTTTTACTCCAATCCAATTTGGCCACCTCCCGCAATAACAGGTGATAAATGTTCCCACTTACCATTAATACTATAGAACCACATTGGCTCCAATGTGAATAAATTTGGATTATCATTTTTAGTTAAGTAATAACCTGGCCGAACTTCCTCAATATCTTCATAGTTAATATCTTTTCTATCCTTTAGTTTTTCTATTGCCTCTGGTCCGGATATTAACTTACCATCATTCCTTACTAAAGGAATAGGAACCGGCTGGTAGTATGGGCGATAATACTTCGAGATGCGATCGTTACCCTCATCCCAATAAGTCGAAATTTCCGTTAAGGTAACTGATCGGTCACTAAAGACTGGCTGATCTTCTAAATACATTTGATACGTAACTTTTTGATTACCATAATCTACTTCGTTATAACGGAAAACGCCTGTCCAGCCACCATGCTCATTTATAAAATTAAATGTATTCAAAATAAGATCAGACTCTAACGCCTTTTCTTTGTTATCTACAATGGATGTATTAACGAAATTGAGTGTTTTCTTTGTAACATCAATAGTCATTAATGATTTATCATCTGTGTACTTTTCTGTACTAGTTGCTTCATCTGGACTACGTTTTACAATATTAGGATTAGAGAAAAGCGCATTTTTATAACGAATAATAGGATCTGATTCAACTATATAAGTGTATTTAGGCATGTTAATAGCCTTTGCTGGCAAATAGAAACTCTTCGCTCCCTCACGTTCAATCTCAAGATAATTTCGAAAGCTTTTTGCCACTGTTACTACATTAGTTTGGAAGTGTTTTCCGCTTTGGACTTTTATTTTAGCTTTATACAGTTTATTATTTTTTGAATTAGCAAAAAAAACAATAAGCTCATTATTAGACATGCTACTATTGCTTAGCTTATTCCAATCAATAATCATACGATTAAATGATGCTTCAGTTATTTTTTTGTTCTGTGTGGGTAATAGGTTTTGAAAAAATACAGGGAAAGGTATTTCTCCTGTATAAAACAAAGTCATGCGATTATTGACACCTATTAGTTCATTGAGCCTTTTATCGTCTAAATTATTGCTTACAAGTGTCAAATCTGAAAGTTCCCATTTTTTCATTTCACTTAAAATAGGGTCCATCTTAACACTTTCATTAGTACCTTTCCACTTTCCATTCATATGAAAAATCATTCGATAGGGCTTAATGACATCTGAAATTTGAGATTGTTTACCAATTGAACTATCTAGGACTTTCGGTTTTTCGATTGTTTCATAGTTTGGTTTGTAAGTCCAAATAGAAAATGTAAGTGTAATACTCAAAAAGACGAGGACGAATAGAGCGATAGACTTTATTTGCTCAACATACTTCAATCCCATTCACCTGCCTCATCTAATTCATATGGCAATGTGAAGAAGATCGTTGTACCATGTCCTTCCTCACTTTCTGCCCAAATTTTACCACCATGAGCATAAATCATTTCCCTAGAAATTGCTAAGCCTAAACCAGTTCCCCCCATAGAGCGGGCTCTAGCACGGTCTACACGATAAAAACGGTCAAAGATACGGTCAACATTTTCTTTCGGTATCCCCATACCATCATCGGAAATCATGACTTTTAAAATTCCTTCTTGTGCCGTTACTCCAAAGCGAATATTGCCACCATCTGGTGAGTATTTTAATGCATTCGAAATAATATTATCAATGACTTGTGTAATTTTATCAGTATCTAGTTCTACATAGCATGGTGTATCTGAGATGTGTCGTTGGAATTCTACGTTTTTTGATTTTGACATTTCAAAGCGGTCAATAATACGGTCAAAAAATTTATTAAAATCTACAATATCTGCATTTAACTCATATTCTCTACTATCCATACGTGATAGTTGTAATAGGTCATTTACAAGGCGAATCATTCGCTCTGTTTCTGTTTGTGTTACATTTAAAAAAGTAGGCGCTATATTTTCATCTCGCCATGCACCATCCGCTAATGCTTCTAAGTAGCTACGCATTGTTGTTAATGGTGTACGAAGTTCATGCGAAACGTTAGATACAAATTCACGGCGCTCCATTTCAATCTTCTCTTGTTCAGTAATATCATGCAGAACTGTAATTAAACCATTTACAAAACCAGTTTCTTTTTGAATAACAGAGAAATTTGCCCGCCAAATATACGGTCGTTCCGGTGCACTAAAATCTAGATTCACAGCATCTTTCATATGGATTAAATCTTCAAAAGAATACTCCTCTTCTAATCCTAAAACAGAAATAAGTGGGCGTCCCATTAGTTCATCGTCTTCACTATTTAAAAGCTGTTGTGCAGGTGTATTGATTAGTATAATACGACCTTTTCGATCGGTCGCTATTACACCATCTGTCATATTAGCTAAAACGGATGCAAGCTTTCTTCGTTCACCCTCTGTTGTGGATTGCGCTTCCTGGAGCCTATTTGTTAAATGATTAAAGGCTATTGCTAGTTGGCCAATTTCATCATTGCCATAGACGCGTACTTTGCGTGAATAATTCCCTTTAGCCATTGCTTGAGCTTGTTTTCTCATATCTGATATTGGTTTCGTAATTGTTTTTGCGATGAAAATACCAAGTATAACTGTAATGGCTAAAGCAAGTGCTGTGCCCCCAGCCAAAATACGATTGATCTCATTCATCTGTCCAAAAACACTTTCAATATTCGATTTTAAATAGACAGTTCCAATGACCTTACCATTGGAAGTAATAGGCGTCGCTACTAACCATACACGTGTTTTGGTTTGATCATCTAATGCGATTTTTTCCGAACGAGTTGGAGTAGCTATTGATTGGCGCACTAATTTCTCCGTCGCGCGCTGTCCAACGATGGACTGATTGCTCGCATCAGATGTAGCTAAAATACGATAGCGTGCATCGATAACTTGAATTTCACTTATATCCCCAGAGGATATTCCACCTAATACCGATTTCAAACTTTGCTCCAACGAAGGATCAGCTTCAGTTCTTTCTTTTAAAAGCTCCTCTTTAACACTAAATGTCACTAGTTTTAAACGGTCGTTAACAGATGTTTGAAAGTTTTCCTTTAATGTTTGTTCCAATTCGCGGACGAAATAGAATCCTATAATTTGCATAGCTATTACAATTAATAGCACGTAAACTAGTACTAGCTTTACATGAACGGATTTGAAAAAACGGACTTTCTGCATGTACTTTACTCCTGTTCAGGATTTCTTAAATAATATCCTACGCCACGGCGTGTAACAATCCATGCTGGATGACTTGGGTTGTCTTCAATCTTCTCACGTAAGCGGCGGATTGTTACATCCACAGTACGAACATCTCCAAAATAGTCATAGCCCCATACCGTTTGCAATAAATGCTCACGCGTCATAACTTGACCAATATGTTTTGCTAGATAATGTAGTAATTCAAATTCACGATGTGTCAGTTCAATTGCTTCATCGCGTTTTAATACTAAATACGCTTCTGGTTGAATGACAAGCGAGCCAACTACGATATCGCTTGAAGTTTCTTCTTGCTCTTCTGTTGCTACAGTTGATTGGTGGCGGCGCATATTCGCTTTTACACGGGCGATTAATTCGCGAGTACTAAATGGTTTAGTCACATAATCATCTGCGCCTAATTCTAAACCTAATACTTTATCAATTTCGGAGTCTTTCGCTGTTAACATAATAATAGGTATATCATATTTCTTTCGTACTTCACGGCATACTTCTATACCATCTCTTTTCGGTAACATGATATCTAGAAGCATTAAATCTGGTTTGATTTCTTCCACTTTCTCAAGTGCTTCATCACCATCATAGGCACAAATAACTTTGTAACCCTCTTTTATCAAATTAAATTGTAGTATATCTGCAATCGGTTTTTCATCATCTACAACTAATATTGTCTTGTCCACGTTTATACTTCCCTTCATATATGAATTGGATTTATGTTGTCAATTAACGTTAGTTTTCGTATATTCCATATCTTTAACTCTATCATGCTTTAGCCTTCTGTGCATCTTTTGGAATTCAAGGCACATTGAAGTTTCCCGGGGAATAATTTTATTCTTAACCCATTTTACAAAGAACTCTATGTAAAAAAAACAGTCCACTTGCATAACGGACTGTATCGTTCTATTTTATTTTAATACATTTAACGGGTTTAGTAATTTTCCATTTTTAGACACCTCAAAATGTAAGTGTACGCCTGTTGAATTACCTGTTGTACCCATTACCCCTAATTTTGAACCTTGCGCTACAACTTGTCCCACTTCCACATCAATAGATGCCAGGTGCCCATAGACTGTTTGAAAGCCGTTATTATGATCAATTGTTACTTTATTGCCGTAAGTTCCATCCACACCTGCAAATGTGACTTCACCGTTATCAGCTGCTTTAATTGTAAAACCATCCGGTCTAGCAATATCGAGTCCTCGATGTAATTCGCCCCAACGATAGCCCATTTCACTTGAAATGTAACCACCTTCTGCTGGCCATTCAAAGCTTCCACTCCCACGCGAAGGTACTTCCTTTGTTCCCTTCACGATTACACGTGTTTCTGCTTCCTTCATAACAGATTGCGTCGTTACATTTTCTAAAGCAGGCTCACCGTCTATTTCAGTAATTATATGTCTTACTAGTTTTTTGCCGTCCACGCCTTTTTGTTTTACTTCTTTCTCGCCAGTCAGCATTTTTTCATCTTTTTTTATAATTGTTTTATGCTCTATTTTCTCGGACTTTATGGATTCTTTTGTTAGTTCGATATTAATCCAAGGCTCTAATTCTGCTACTTTAAT
This sequence comes from Viridibacillus sp. NPDC093762, assembly GCF_050279675.1. Taxonomy (NCBI): domain Bacteria; kingdom Bacillati; phylum Bacillota; class Bacilli; order Caryophanales; family Caryophanaceae; genus Viridibacillus; species Viridibacillus sp. NPDC093762. Next base: position 164,104 of record NZ_JBNNUK010000006.1, read on the forward strand.
GGTATTTCCAATTGTTAGGGATTTTTCATCTGTTAAATCTTCATTTAGTTTCAAAAGCTTAGAAGTTGAAAGGTTATATTTAGCTGCAATACTACTAAGTGTATCGCCTTTTTTAATGGTATAAGGTTTCTCTAGAAGCTTGCCTTTTGTTAGTAATTTAACAGCTTCCTTTGTAGTTAATACATTAGCTGGATCTGTATACTCAGTCATCCCAGCTACAGATTGTTTTATAGAAACATCCACAATACGTGTTTCGTTTTTCTTTAATGGTGGTAAAGTTTTATGATTATTTTCCATAGCATCCAACGACTTAAGCTCTTCGGCTGAAACATACTGTAATTTAAGCTGGCGAATTGTTTCATCATATGCATCGATATCTTTGACATAGGTAGCCACTTCACCATCGATAAGTAATGCAAATGCTGAAGCTTTAACTGTTAAAGCTTCATCTAGCTTTTTTAAAGTATCTTCGTCATTTGTTTCCTCTTGGAAAACTTGCTCTGATATAACGGATAAATCTGACGTAGCATCAAGAGACAGATCATCGTATTGTGTACTAGCCTTTTTCACTTTGTCTTCAATATGTTGATCAATCAACTTTTCATTGGATACTGCTCCAATGTATTGATTCTTAATGTATATATGATAAATTTTATGCAATTGATTGGCTTCCGAAGCATTTGCATAACTATTACTCCATCCTACTAATGATACGAAGAATATTGTGATAGTTGCTACTTTCAGTGCTGTTAATTGGCAGATTCGTTTAAAAAATATAGAGTTCTCACTACTATTCCGTTTCAAACGCATGGTAAGCTCCTTTCGTTTTATTGATATAAATCAATTATTACTTACAAGAGTTATGTCGAAATCAAGCCTCTCTAATTTAACATATTCCAATTTCCAATTGAACATATTACACTTGATGTCACTAAAATGTATAATTAACTCCATTTATTTTGAATTTATTACAAATCAAGGTTCAAATTAGGTAATTTTTATATATTATAAACATTTTTTGTAAACATTATTCACCATACTACTCTCTATATATACAAAAATCTCATTTCATTTTTGTGATAATTGTTACAATATAACTCTTTGCACTTTTGCATTTTTGAAAATTCCGTTAAAATTAAGTTAGAATTATTAGTTTTTTAGAGAATGGGGGAGATTAGTTTGAGTGACTCAAACAGGAGTATGGAAGACATTTTAGCCGAAGCAAAAAAAATCAATGATAGGAATAGGAAAACGTCTAAAGCTCGTTTACTAAAACGCATTATTATGGTGATGACCGGTGCTATTATTATGGCCATTGGCTTGGAACAATTTCTTGTACCAAACAATATTTTAGATGGTGGAATTGTTGGTATATCTATTATTGTTTCCCACCTTAGCGGTTTACAACTAGGATTATTTATTTTCCTCTTGAACATACCCTTCTTTTTCCTCGGTTATAAGCAAATAGGGAAAACCTTTGCCTTATCAACCGCGTTAGGAATTACTACTCTATCTATAGCAACGGTTCTATTACACCCAATTGAACCTTTCACAAACGATTTACTATTATCTACAGTATTTGGCGGAATCGTTCTTGGCACTGGTGTCGGTATCGTTATCCGCTACGGTGGCTCTCTTGATGGGACCGAAATTATGGCCATTCTATTTAACAAAAATTCTCCGTTCTCTGTCGGCGAAATCATTATGTTCTTCAACTTAATCATTTTCGCTATAGCCGGTTTTATTTTCACATGGGAACAAGCAATGTATTCAGTTCTAGCCTATTTCATTGCTTACAAAACCATCGATGTAGTTATTCAAGGACTTGATGAATCGAAATCCGTCTATATTATCAGCGAAGAATATGAAGAAATCGGGCGTGCTATTATGGATCGTCTAGGTCGTGGGGTAACGTATCTAATTGGAGAAGGGGCTTATACTGGTGACAGGAAAAAAGTGATTTTCACGGTGATCACTAGACTAGAAGAATCTAAACTAACAACAATTGTAGAAGAACTCGATAATCATGCATTCCTGGCAATTGGCAATATCGCCGAAGTTCGTGGTGGACGCTTTAAGAAGAAAGATATTCACTAAATGCAAAAGGCTAATTCTCTTTAGAGAATTAGCCTTTTGCATTTATATTAAAGTATCAATCGCTATGCTCTTTTCCGTTCTTTGTTGCATTTGCGTAAATAAACGAGAAAACCAATCTTAATAATAAAAGTCGCTGCTGACATGATAAATAAGAAAGTAAATTGTAACATCCAAAATGTATTCATTATTAAAGTCATAGTAAACAGCGACAGCAAGTGTATTGAAAGATGCCACATACCCATCTTATTAGTCATTTTACTCAATTTCACAATAGCTAAAGGAGTAAAAACTGACTGAATAACAACGAAAAGAAACTATACTTGAATAACTTGCAACAATGCATAGCCTAAATCGTTGTACTCATCCCAGTTATAAGAGGCCCTCACTTGATCTTATAAGAAAAAATGTGGCAGTGGATACACAGTCAGTACTATTGCTAATAGCTGAGCTCTCATCGTTTCTTTTCCTTCAGTAGCTATTTTTGCAATACCGCTAGAAATTAAAATGTAACCTATAAACTTAGGTATTATATCTACAACTATATATATTAATTAGAAGAAAGAGATATCCAATAAATAAATGCTTGAAGCCTTCACTCATTTACTTACCTACTTAGTTAGTTAGTATAATCGGATCCTTCAATTGCTTTAATTGATAATATAGTGTATTTCCTAACCAACTAATTAAAATAACACTTATTACTCCCCAAAACTATTTCGCCTCCAAATAAATCCCACTTCAAAACAATATAGTTAATATTATACAGTTTAAAAAGACAAAAAAAGCGGAGAAAATTTCCCCCACCTTTTGTCTATTTATTAATTTTTACTTATTCTCCCCAAACGTCTACAAGGACATTTGTTTGATCACGGTCTGGACCTACTGAGAATGTAGCAATTTGAATGCCAGCTAGTTCACTTACGCGCTCAACATAGCGACGAGCGTTCACTGGTAATTCTTCTAGCGTTCTGCAGCCTGTAATGTCCTCAGCCCAACCTGGTAGTTCTTCATATACCGGCTCACATTGTTCAATAATGTGAAGGTTAGCAGGGTATTCTGTGATTGTTTGACCTTTGTATTTATAAGCTGTACAGATTTTAACCGTTTCAAGACCTGATAATACATCAATTGAGTTTAACGATAAATCTGTAATTCCACTTACGCGACGTGAATGACGCACTACTACGCTATCAAACCAACCAACACGACGTGGACGACCTGTAGTTGTACCATATTCGCGACCAACTTCACGGATTTGGTTACCTACTTCATCAAATAATTCAGTTGGGAATGGTCCGTCACCAACACGAGATGTATAGGCTTTACAAACTCCTATTACACGCATTTCTCTAGATGGTCCAACTCCTGCACCAATTGCCACTCCACCTGCTACTGGGTTTGAAGAAGTTACGTATGGGTATGTTCCTTGATCGACATCAAGCATAACGCCTTGTGCGCCTTCAAATAATACGCGACCACCTTCATCAAGAACATCATTCAAGATTTTTGAAGTATCAGTTACATATTTAGCAATTTCCTGACCATAGCCATAGTATTCCTCAAAAATGTCTTCAAAATTTAACCCTTCTGTTTCATAGAACTTTTCAAAAAGGCGATTTTTAAGAGCTAAGTTTTCACGAAGTTTTTGTTCAAATACTTCACGATCTAATAAGTCCGCCATACGGATACCGATACGGGCTACTTTATCTTGATAGCAAGGTCCGATACCTTTAGCAGTTGTCCCAATTTTGTTGTCGCCACGACTTTCTTCATCAACAATATCTTGTTTAATATGATAAGGAAGAATAACGTGTGCACGGTTCGAGATACGAAGATTTTCAGTACTTACTCCTCTTTCTTGTAAGCCTTTTAATTCCGTTACAATGGATTTAGGGTTTACAACTAATCCGTTACCGATTACTGAAATCTTATCTTGATAAAAAATACCTGATGGGATTAAGTGCAACTTGTAAGTTTCACCATCAAATTTAATTGTATGTCCTGCATTATCTCCACCTGCATAACGAGCAATCGCTTCTGCTTTTTTAGATAGGAAGTCGGTAATTTTACCTTTACCTTCATCTCCCCATTGAGTTCCTACTACTACTACTGATGTCATACCAGCACCTCCGTCAGACGCTTTCAAGCATCCTGAATCAAACAACGCTTATTGTATCAACTGAAAAGACAATAGTCAATTAAAAACAAACAAAAACACGAACGCACTATGATGTATAGTAATTCAACGTTCGTGTTTTATATACTCTAGTATCCTCCAGCTGGTTCATGCTGCGACCAATCGACACTAACAAATTTGTTATGTTCTTTAACGAACGCAAGCTTAACCGTATCTGTTGGACCATTACGTTGCTTCGCTACAATAATTTCAATCGTATTAGCATCTTCCGTTTCTTTATCGTAGTAATCTTCACGATATAGGAAAGAAACGATATCGGCATCTTGCTCAATACTTCCGGATTCACGTAAATCACTCATCATTGGTCGTTTATCTTGACGTTGTTCAACGCCACGTGACAACTGAGATAAAGCAATAACAGGCACTTCTAATTCACGTGCTAATGCTTTTAGTGAGCGTGAGATTTCGGATACTTCTTGTTGGCGGTTTTCGCGCCCGCTACCACTGCCTTGAATAAGCTGCAAATAGTCAATTAAAATCATACCAAGCCCATGTTCTTGTTTTAAACGGCGACATTTTGCCCGTATTTCATTAATACGTACACCTGGTGTATCGTCAATGAAAATGCCAGCCTTAGATAAACTGCCCATTGCCATTGTTAGTTTGCGCCAATCTTCAACATTTAACGCACCAGTTCGTAATACTTGTGCATCAATGTTACCTTCTGCACATATCATACGCATAACGAGCTGTTCTGCACCCATCTCAAGTGAGAAGATAGCAACGTTTTCAGACGTTTTTGTTCCTACGTTTTGGGCAACATTTAAAGCAAATGCTGTTTTTCCAACTGAAGGTCGTGCCGCTACAATGATTAAATCCCCTCGTTGGAATCCCGCAGTTAGGCGGTCCAAATCACGGAACCCAGTAGGGATACCAGTTACATCTCCTTTTCGATGTTGTAACTGCTCAATGTTTTCATATGTTTGGACAAGTACATCCTTCACAGGCTTAAAGTCGCCTGCGTTTTTGCGGCTTGCCACTTCCATCATTTTACGTTCAGCTTCCGCTAAAAGTGCATCTACTTCATCTTCACGTGTATAACCATCTTCTACAATTTTCGTTGCTACTCTAATTAAGCGGCGTAGTAAAGCCTTCTCTGAAACGATTTGTGCATAATAAGCGACATTGGCTGCTGTTGGTACAGCATTGGCAAGTTCTGTTAAATAAGAAATGCCTCCTATGTCTTCTAGCTCATTATGATTGGAAAGTTCCTCTGTCACTGTAACGACGTCTATTGCTTTACCTTGATCGCTTAGACGCAACATCGTCGAGAAGATTTTAACATGCGCAGATCTATAGAAATCATCTTCAAGAAGAATTTCTGAAGCCGTTATGAGTGATTGTGGTTCAAGAAAAATGGCTCCTATGACAGATTGTTCAGCTTCAAGATTATGAGGCGGAACGCGTTCCAATAATGGATCGTTCATATATGTCTCTCCTTACGCTTCTTCTGTAACATGTACTTTCAGCGTAGCTGTCACTTCATGATGTAGCTTCACTGGTACGTTTGTATATCCTAGTGCACGAATAGCGTCTGCTAATTCCATTTTACGTTTATCAATTTTAATACCATGTTGTTTATTTAAACCATCTGCAATTTGTTTTGTAGTCACCGCACCAAATAAGCGGCCACCTTCACCTGATTTTGCTTTTAGAATAACCGTTAACTCTTCAATTTTTGCTTTTAAATCTTTTGCAGCAGCTAATTCAGCAGCAGCATCTTTTGCAGCTTTTTTCTTTTGCCCATCTAATTGGCTAATTGCTGCTTGGTTTGCCTCAACAGCTAGATTGTTTTTTAATAAGAAGTTATGTGCATAACCATCAGCTACATTTTTGATTTCACCTTTTTTGCCTTTACCTTTAACGTCTTTTAAGAATACTACTTTCATGATTCCGAACTCCCTTCTAATACAACCTCTATTGCTTCTTTTAACATGCTAATAGCCCCATCGATTGTTGCTACGTCTAATTGACATGCGGCATTCGTTAAGTGTCCACCACCACCAAGCTCTTCCATTACAAGTTGGACGTTAATCTCTCCTAGTGAACGGGCACTTATACCAATGACTCCATCATGACGATGTGCGACTACAAATGATGCAGAAATATCTTTCATTGTTAATAATATATCTGCTGTTTGTGCAAGTAATACCGAGTTATAAATCTTATCATTATCCCCACGAGCTATAGCTAGCCCTTGATGTACAAACTCCGCTGTTTGAACTATTTTAGAACGTTCAATATACGTATTGATATCTTCCTTCAATATACGTTGTACTAAGATTGTATCTGCACCGTTCGTACGTAAATACGACGCTGCTTCAAACGTACGCGCTCCAGTACGTAGAGTAAAACTTTTGGTATCGACAATAATGCCTGCTAGAAGAGCTGTTGCCTCTAACATTGTTATTTTATCATTTTTTGGCTGATACTCTAATAATTCTGTTACAAGCTCTGCTGTCGAAGACGCGTAAGGTTCCATATAGACAAGCATTGGATTTTTTACAAACTCTTCACCACGTCGATGGTGGTCAATTACGACGACCTTTTCAGCCTTATTTATTAATTTCTCTTCAATAGTCATCGATGGCTTATGTGTATCAACAACGACTAATAATGACTTATCGGTAATTTTTGATAATGCTTCCTCTGGAGTAATAAATCGATCATAGAGGTCTGATTTTTCCTTGACCACATTCATTAAGCGGACAATGCTATTATCAATTTGATCAAAATCCATAACAACATAACCATCAATCTTATTCATCTGAGCCATTTTACGAACGCCAATGGCTGCTCCTATGGCGTCCATATCGGGCATTTTATGGCCCATTACGAAGACTTGATCACTATCCTGGATTAAATCACGTAGTGCATGGGAAATAACGCGTGCACGTACTCTAGTACGTTTTTCAACTGGATTTGTTTTACCACCATAAAATTTCACTTTACCATTTGGTTGCTTGATAGCAACCTGGTCACCACCGCGCCCTAAAACAAGATCTAAACTAGATTGCGCTAGTTCACCAAGTTCTATAAGGGATTGTGAACCAGTACCAACACCAATACTTAAAGTCAAAGATAAACTTTGTTTTGCAGTAGTTTCACGAATATCATCTAAGATAGAGAATTTCTTCTTCTCGATTTCTTGTAAAATGGATTCATTTAATATCGCTATAAACCGATCCGTCGAAATTCGTTTTATGAAAATACCGTATTGTGTGCCCCAATTATTAATGAGCGATGTAATAAGTGAATTTGTCTGGCTACGATTTTGATCATCCATACCCTGTGTAATTTCATCATAGTTATCAACAAAGAGCACAGCTATTACTGAACGATCTTCATAGTATAGCGTTTCAATTTCTACTTGCTCTGTTATATCAAAGAAATATAATAACCTTTCTTCGGGTTTATAAAATGCTCGATACTTACGATCTCTAAGTGTGACATTCATCTCATGCTTTTCATCATGTTTAATTAATGTATAGAGATCCTCTGAAAGCGTAAAAATCTCCTCTCCCATTAATGTATCTACATCTAAAATACCAAGCATATATGGATTCGACCATTCAATCATATATTGAGTATCAATTAAAATGATACCAATAGGCATTTCAAGCAAGGCCTCATCCCCTACTTTTTTCATACGATATGAGAGAGTTTCAATGTGCTTTTCTGTTTCTTCATAGGTTGTTTTTTCCGTTTTCCAAGTCGTTATTAAAGCCAATACCACTACAAGACCATAAGCAATACCAATGAGCGGATTCCACATTATACATACAATAACGCTTGCTACACTAAGAAGAGACAGAATTAAAAGAGGATATCGAATTGGCCTTTTTCTAAACAAAGTACCCATAGAATTCAGCTCCTTATTTTCTCGGCGTTCTCGTTACAAGCGCACGAATATTAAATCCTAAATCCACAATACCAAGTAGCGTAACAAACGAATATAAAGGTAACGCTAAAATAGTACTTATTATTGCAATCCATTTAGGCCATTCTTGCTCATGTACATAGTAGTGAATAAACGAAATCCCTTGTAACAACAGTAATGTACTAAGTATAAATGACAGATTCAAAAAAGCCATATCAGCAAAAGAGCCACTTTCAGGTTTTATAAATAATGTCACTATTAAAACTAGCATATAGTACCATAAGACCGATTTAGGCAATTGAAGGTCTTTAAATGGTGCAAATTTTGGAACAGTTATTCCAAAACGTTTTAATAACGGTAAATTAACTGTAATGATGATAAAAGTGATCATGAATACAGACATCGTAATCATAGTCGGCATTACCATAGTTATTAAATCAAACACCTGATCTAACTGTTCAGCAGTGAGCGCTTTAACCCCCGGCATAGTCTTAGCTAATTCATTTGATTTTTCATAGCTTTCTCTGACAATCTTCAACATAATCTTCAAACTATCTACATTGAATAACTTAACCGAGATTACATACATAATCGCCATAGATAGTAATACACTAATACCTGTAGTCATAAATAAATAAACTTTGCTTTTTTTCATACGAAGTGTATCGCCAATTAAAAATCCTGCAAGACAGAAAATAATAGCAAGTGGCAGAGACATTATACCTGTCACGAGTATAGAGACTCCTATACTAACAACAGCTACTATCATTGAAGCTTTGCGATCATACATTGCACTATACCAAGCAATTGGAAAAGAAATAAACCAAATTGTTACCAAAGATAATATAGGAATATATGAAGTAATCGCTAATAGGGCTGTAAATATTACGGCCATCATCGCCCCTTGTGTCAGTTGTTGCGTTTTATTTTTAGGCATCTATAACCTTCCTTTTTCCAAAAGACAATCTTTTATTTCATCTTATTATTGTACCATGTTTCATGTTCATGAACAAAAATGCGCTAGGCTATACTTTTGTGGATTGTGGGGTGTTCAATGGAGATATTTTAAGTAGTACGTTTAACGACTAATTAAGATAGATTAAATCGCTGAGGGCATAATTTTTGTAAAAAAAAAGACCGGTTACCCGGTCTTTAGAAAGTTATTATCTTTCTTCTGTGCTGAATGGAAGTAAGCCCATAATACGAGAAACTTTAATTGAAGCTGTAAGTTTACGTTGGTATTTTGCGCTAGTACCAGTTACACGGCGTGGAAGAATTTTTCCGCGCTCAGAGATGAATTTTTTCAACAAATCTACATCTTTATAGTCGATGTGTTTGATGTTGTTAGAAGTAAAATAGCAAACTTTACGGCGTTTGCGGCCTCCTCTACGTGGTGCCATAGTATTGTCGCCTCCTTAAGTATATTGGTATATATTGCGTGCAATGGATTTTTACTTAGAATGGTAAGTCATCTTCAGAAACTTCGATTGGACCACCATTGTTGTTAGCAAATGGATCTTCATCTACACGCGTATAGTTTTGCTGACTAGGTGATTGATTCTGTTGATAAGATGGTTGTTGCTGATAGCTGTTTTGTTGTGGAGCTTGGCTGTACGATTGTTCACCACCATATGATGGTTGTCCACCGTACTGTTGCTGTCCTTGCGAACGATCTCCTGCAGCACCGCGCGGCTCTAAGAACTGCACGCTATCTGCAACAACTTCAGTTGTGTAAACACGTTTACCATCTTGCCCTTCATAACTACCTGTTTGGATACGGCCTTCTATGCCTGCTAGGCTTCCTTTTTTCAAGAAGTTAGCAGTATTTTCAGCTTGTTTACGCCAAACAACACAGTTAATAAAGTCCGCTTGTTTTTCACCTTGTTGGTTAGCAAATGTTCTATTTACAGCAATTGTAAAGCGAGCAACAGCTGCGCCACTTGGTGTATAGCGAAGTTCCGGATCTTTTGTTAGTCTTCCAACTAATACGACTCGGTTAATCATCAGAATACAACCTCCTTTATCTGCGATTTTTATAAATTAAGATTATTTTTCTTCTTCGCGAACTGCAATGTGGCGAATAATGTCTTCGCTAATGTTAGCAAGACGAGTGTATTCGTTGATAGCTTTTGCGTCAGCGTTGATTTTCACGATTTGGTAGAAACCTTCACGGAAATCATTGATTTCGTAAGCTAAGCGGCGTTTGCCCCACTCTTTTGATTCGATGACTTCAGCGCCGTTTGAAGTTAAGATATCGTTGAAGCGTTCTACAAGAGCCTTCTTCGCATCTTCTTCAATGTTTGGGCGAATGATGTACATTAATTCGTACTTTTTCATCTATAAGCACCTCCTTATGGACTTTGGCCCGACTAGTTGCAGTGGGCAAGGAGCAAGTAAATTTATTACTCACATCAGTGAATTGTAGCACATTAATTTGAATATAGCAACCTTCATCCCTATACATTTCCAAGTCATTTCCATTATACTTAACATAGAGGTGATAAATTTGATAGAACATGAAGAACCTTCAATTATCGAGCTAGATTTAAAGAAAATAGCTTGGCAAAACATTATTATGACTTTTAGCTTAATGATCGGACTTATTCTTCTAAATGGTTGGATCCATCAAGAATTTGAACTAAATTTTTCACTTTTAAGTGTCGTATTATTTATTGTATATTATATTATTTTAATTGTGTTACATGAAATTTTTCATTTAATTGGTTTTATGATTTTTGGTAAAGTACCTTTTCACTCACTGGATTACGGTGTAAATTTGAAAATGGGTGTCGCCTATGCAACTACGAAAGAGCCAATTTGTAATAAGGCAATGAAAAAAGCACTTCTACTACCATTTTGGACAACCGGTGTTATTCCTGCTATTTTTGGCCTCTACTTTAATAGTACGATGCTTGTTGTATTAGGAGCTTGGTTAATTGCTGGTGCTGTTGGGGATTTTGCTATGTATTTCGCACTTCGTAAATATCCAAATACATTTTGGGTAAAAGATGATCCTGATTTCCCTAGATTATATTTGTACAAAAACAAAACATATTAAAATAAAAAAAGACAGTGCCGGATACATCCAGCACTGTCTTTTAATTATATATTATACGTTGAAGCGGAATAACATAACATCGCCATCTTGTACGATGTATTCTTTACCTTCTTGACGTACTTTACCTGCTTCTTTGGCTGCAGTCATTGAGCCGTATGCCATTAAATCTTCATAAGCTACTGTTTCTGCACGGATAAATCCACGTTCAAAGTCAGAGTGGATAACACCAGCGCATTGTGGTGCTTTCATCCCTTTACGGAAAGTCCATGCACGTACTTCTTGTACACCTGCTGTGAAGTAAGTTGCTAGTCCAAGTAGATTGTAGGATGCACGAATTAATTGGTCTAAACCAGACTCTTCGATACCTAGTTCTTCAAGGAACATTGCTTTTTCTTCATCATCAAGTTCTGCAATTTCTTCTTCGATTTTCGCACAAATAACAATTACTTCTGCACCTTCAGCTTTTGCATATTCGCGCACTTTTTGTACATATTCATTGTCGTCAGCATTGGCAACTTCATCTTCAGAAACGTTTGCTACGTATAGCATAGGTTTCACAGTCAGTAGGTGGAACCCTTTAACGATTTTAAATTCTTCTTCAGTAAACTCAATAGAGCGACCCGGTTTTTCAGCTTCAAAAGCTTCTTTTAGTTGAGCCAAAATTGGTGCTTCTACCATTGCATCTTTATCTTTTTGTTTTGCTAATTTTTCAACGCGAGACAGGCGTTTTTCAACTGCTTCTAAATCTGCAAGAATTAACTCAAGGTTAATAACTTCGATATCTTCGATTGGATCTACTTTACCTGATACATGTGTGATATTATCGTCAGCGAAACAACGAACTACTTGTGTAATTGCATCTACTTCACGAATGTGTGCTAAAAACTTGTTACCAAGACCTTCACCTTTACTAGCGCCTTTTACGATGCCAGCAATATCAGTAAATTCAAAAGCTGTTGGCACTGTTTTCTTCGGTTCTACTAATTCCGTTAATTTTTGTAGACGATTATCTGGTACTTCAACGATTCCTACGTTTGGATCAATCGTACAGAATGGGTAGTTTGCAGATTCTGCTCCTGCTTTTGTAATTGCATTAAACAATGTTGATTTACCTACGTTCGGTAAACCTACGATGCCAGCTGTTAAAGCCATTCTTTTCACAACCTTTCAATTTTTCATAAACAGTATTATATTTACACGACTTGTTAATTATAGAGACTCATCTAGTAAAAGTCTAATTTTGCTCTTCTGTTACTGGATTAGCAGGAATTAATATTTTCTTTAACTTTTTTTCAAACTCTCTTCGTGGAATCATTACGCTATGCTGACAACCTTCGCATTTAATACGAATATCTGCACCCATTCGGATAATTTTCCACTCGTTTGTTCCACAAGGATGTTGTTTTTTCATTTCTACAACGTCGCCTAGCTCAAACTTTTTTGCTTCCATCATCATTCTCCTTCTTCGTTAAATGTTTGATTATTATCTCTTTCATAAACCATCATTTTTGGATAAGGAATTTCGATACGATTTCGATCAAAAATTTCTTTTACATCACGACGAACCATACGTGATATTGCAAAATGTTGCATTGGTAACGTCTCCACTGAAATACGAAGGGAAACTTCTGCACCTACGACATTTTGTACACCTAATAATGTAGGAGGCGCAGTTATTTCTTCATGTTTTTTTGGTAGTTCTTTAAGATATTCCTCTATTAAGCGCTCTGCTTTAGCTATATCTGAACTATAAGCAACACTTACATCGATAATAGCAATTGAGTTATTTATAGAATAATTTACAACATCAGTAATTGAACCATTTGGAACAATATTAATCTCACCTGAAGCACCTTTAATTTTAGTTGTACGTAGCCCAATTTCGAGTACAGTACCTTCTACTGAAGTGATTTTAATATAGTCACCAACACCAAACTGATCTTCAAAAATAATGAAAAATCCAGTGATAACATCTTTCACTAAGCTTTGTGCACCAAACCCGACTGCTAAACCCACGATTCCAGCACCTGCTAAAAGGCCTTTAATATCTATATTTACAGCTGATAATATCGCTAAAATCGCAGAAAAATAAACTACATATGAAACAATACTTTGTACCAGTCTCAAAATAGTCTGATAGCGTCTTTCAGATGCGGGTTGTAACGGAGCTGGCGCTTTCAGACGGATTTCAAAGCCTTTACGAATAGCTATTTTAGCTACACGTACAACGACCATTGATAGTATCGTGATTGCTGTAATTTTTATTGTTACCTTACCAAGACCTATCCACATTTCTTCTCTAGTCAAAACTGCCATAAAGTTGTTATACATTTTTTCCAATTTCGATGCTCCTCTTGCATAAAAAATTCTCGTTATGCGTATAATGCTGAAAAAAGAAAGAGAGATTCTGGATGCTTATAACTTCGAATCAACCATTTTCACATGTTCTTCATTATAAAGAATCAGGTGCCATTTGGAGGTTGAGCTCTTTCCTTTTAGAGCATATACCATTTCATCACGAAAATCTTGTATTTTGCTGTATTGGAACCGATCGCTCTACTGGAGATTCACTTGGACCATTAGCCGGCAGTTTTTTAAATCAGTATGTTTCATTTCCTTATGAAATTATAGGTACCTTAGAAAAACCCCTTCATGCACTGAATCTAACGGATACAGTTGATAATTTATCTACCCATGAAATAAAGCCGTTTGTAGTTGCTATTGATGCTTGTCTTGGTTCACAGCAGCGCATTGGGGAAATTATTGTTCATGAGGGACCTTTACTGCCTGGCAAAGCTGTGAAGAAGGAGCTTCCCCCTATTGGCGATATGTCTATAAAAGGCATAGTCAATATTGGAGGATTTATGGAGCATGCAGTTTTACAAAACACTCGTCTACATGTAACTTACGAAATGAGCCAACAAATTTCGCGCGCTCTATTTTTAGCTTGGAGCCGTTATTCATTAAAAAAGGTACATGAACATAACCGCGATGGCCACAACGAATATTCCCGGAAGTAAGTTTGCCACGCGGATTTTTGTTAAGCCTACTAAATTAAGGCCTATTGCGAGAATCATAACTCCACCTGTTGCGGTCATTTCTTGAATGAACATTTGTAGTGCAGCATCAGGTATGAATCGACTAATTTGTCCTGCAAAAACAGCAATAATACCTTGATACAAAAATACAGGAACAGCAGATAACATAACTCCTATCCCTAGTGTTGAAGCTAAAATTACTGCTGTAAAACCATCAATAATACCTTTTGTTATTAAAACAGAATGATCATTTCGTAGGCCGCTATCCAACGCACCTATAATAGCCATTGAACCGATAACAAAGATAAGAGTAGCATTAACAAAGCCTTGTGAAAGATTTCCATCTTTAGCCTTGTTTCCTAATTTCTTTTCCATAAACTGACCTAGACGGTTTAATTGCTTATCTAGATCCATCCATTCTCCTAGTATCGCACCAAACACAAGGCTAACAATGATGATGATAAAATTCTCGCTCTGTATGCCCATTTGAATGCCCAATACTGCAACTGCCAGACCTATAATGCTCATCACTGTCTCTTTTGTATTATCGGGTATCGATTGTAACAATCTACCAATTATTGTACCGATTACAATTAACAATGCGTTTATTGCTGTACCTAATAGAACCAAGTGAACTCCTCTCAATCTTCGAGTAATTCTAATATACGTTCTAAATCATCAGCAGAGAAAAATTCAATTTCAATTTTCCCTTTGTTTTTTGATTCCTTAATTGTCACGTTCGTACCAAAATAATCTCGTAACTGTGACTCTTTTTCGGCAATAAAAATATCTTTTTTCACTTTCTTCTTTGTTTCACGTGAAACATTGTCATTCATAGATTGTACTAATGCCTCTAACTGTCGAACGTTTAAATGCTGGGTTAGCACTTTTTCAGTTACTTGTGATATTAATTTTCTTCTTTTCAATCCTAGCAATGCACGACCGTGTCCCATTGTGATTTTGCCTTCTGACAAAAGAGTTCGGACATCTTCCGGTAACGCTAACAATCGGATATGATTCGCGATATGTGGACGACTTTTCCCTAAACGTGATGCTAGCTGCTCCTGAGTTAAGTTTAAATTATCCATTAGATTTGTATAAGCTTCTGCTTCTTCAATTGGCGTTAAGTCCTCACGCTGTAAATTTTCAAGAATGGCAAACTCCATCATCTGTTGATCATCCATTTCTCGAACAACAACTGGAATTTCAGTTAACCCTGCAAGTTTAGAAGCTCTAAATCTTCTTTCACCTACGACAATTTCATAAAAATTTACTCGTTTTCGAGCAATTATCGGCTGTAATACTCCATGTTCTTTAATGGATAACGCCAATTCCTCGATTGCGGACTCATCAAAAATCTTCCGAGGCTGATATGGATTTGCACGTAAATCTGTTAATGCCAAATGCTCTACTGTTTCATTAGTCGATAAAGATTCACCTGGGAATAATGCGTTAATTCCCTTTCCTAGACCTTTAGCCATTTTTAATCACTTCCCTTGCAAGCTCTAAATATCCCTCTGCCCCACGCGATTTTGCATCATATACAATAATCGGTTCCCCGTGACTTGGCGCTTCACTTAAACGGACGTTCCGTGGAATAACTGTTTTAAACACTTTATCTTGGAAATACTTTTTCACTTCTTCAATTACTTGAAGACCCAAATTAGTACGTGCGTCGAGCATTGTTAATAAAACACCCTCAATTGTTAGCTGATGATTTAAATGCTTCTGTACTAATCGTACAGTTGATAATAGCTGACTTAATCCTTCTAAAGCGTAGTATTCACATTGTACAGGAATCAGAATTGAATCAGATGCTGTTAATGAATTAATTGTTAATAAACCAAGAGATGGAGGACAGTCAATTACGATGTAATCATAGTCGTTTTTTATATCTTCAATTGCATGTTTTAACCGTACTTCTCTTGAGATTGTTGATACTAGTTCTATTTCAGCTCCAGCTAACGCAATTGTAGCAGGTACTATATATAAATTTTTTACTTTTGTTTCTCGAATGACATCTTTAATTGGTTCGTCATCAATTAGCACATCATAAATACATTTATGTACTTCACCTTTGTTAACCCCAACTCCACTCGTTGCATTTCCTTGAGGGTCTGTATCAATCATTAATACTTTTTTACCTAAATGGGCGAGGCAAGCGCTAAGATTAACTGATGTTGTAGTTTTTCCTACGCCGCCTTTCTGGTTAGCGATTGCAATTGTTTTACCCACATGTGCACCTGCTTTCCAAAATCAATTTTATAAAAATAGGCAATATTAAATTAATTTGAATACCTAATTTTCATTCTATCAAAAAAATGTACAATAGGCTCTTATTATAAAAGAAAAATATATAAAAAACTCTTGTCCACAATACTAGACAAGAGTTTAAAATAGATGAAATTATGATTTCTTTTTCGGTATCTTCACAGTGATTTGATAAAACTCATCATGTTCTTCTTCTTCGGCTTCTACATTAATACCTGTTTTTGTGACCATCGTAAGTGATTGTCGAATCGTATTTAATGCGATTCGAATGTCTTTACTAATTGCTTTACGGGTTGGCTTGTTTTTCTTTGGCTTCTCAGCAGGATTTAGTATTTCATCAATTCTTTGCTCTAACTGTCGTACATTATAATCATTGTCGATTATTTCTTGTAACAACGCTAATTGCAATTCCTTGTCTTTGACAGGTACCAAAGCACGTGCATGACGTTCTGAAATTTCCCTTTTTAAAATAGCCATTTGGATTTCTTCAGGTAGCTTTAATAAGCGGATTTTATTAGCTATTGTTGACTGACCTTTACCAAGCCTCTGGGCAAGTGCTTCTTGTGTTAAACCATGAAGTTCTAATAATTTTAGGTAAGCCTGTGCTTCCTCAATTGATGTAAGTTCTTCACGTTGTAAGTTTTCAATTAATGCCACTGAAGCTGTTTCTTTGTCGTTCATTTCACGAACGATTGCGGGCACTTCTGTCCACTCTAGCATTTTCATCGCGCGATAACGACGCTCACCTGCAATTATTTCGTAATGACCTTCTTCCATTTTTCGAACGACGATTGGTTGTATTACACCGTGTGTACGGATTGTTCGTGCAAGCTCTTCAATCTTCGAATCATCGAAAATTGTACGTGGCTGATAACGATTCGGCTGGATCTCATCAATAAGGAGTTTGACAACCGATTCCGCACTTTCTACCTCATTTTTCGAGTCGTGTTCTACTTTCTCACCACTTCCAAAAAAACGTGAAAAAGTACTTTTCATCCCTTGGCACCACCTTTAACGATATTTCCAAGCATTCTCCATCTAATATCATAGGTAAAAGCCCGTTAGAAGGTGGAGAGAACTATATATATTTTGACTATCATTGTGCAATAAGTAAATTTTATACATATTAGTATAATTAATTTTGATAAAAAACGTAAGAACCCCTTTTATGTTTCACGTGGAACGAAACATTTATTGGATTGGCGATTTATTTGGTACGCCTGGCTTACGTGGATATTTTTTCGGTGTATTTTTTGTTTTATTAAAAATAAAAATAGAACGCTCACTATCTTCGATTGGTAATAAGAATGAATAGCTATCTATTAATTTAGCACCTAGTACTGTTAATGCTTTTTTTGCATCCTTCATCTCTTCATCACCACTTGCTGCTTTCATCGCAACAAAATGGCCGTTTGTTTTCACAAGCGGTATACATAACTCAGAAAGTACTGATAATCTAGCGACTGCGCGAGCTGTCACAAGATCAAATTGTTCTCTATATTTCGGATTTTGACCAAAATCCTCTGCACGTGAATGAACAAATTCCACATGATCTAAATGTAGCTGTTCACTTAAATGTGTTAAAAATTGAATACGTTTATTTAATGAATCTACAATTGTCACCTTTAAATGTGGGAAACAGATTTTAATTGGAATACTAGGAAAACCAGCACCTGCTCCTACATCACATATAGATTGTACTTTATTGAAATCCATATAAAAAGTAGCACTAATAGAGTCGTAGAAATGCTTTAAATAGACAGATGGCTGGTCAGTAATTGCAGTTAAGTTCATTTTCTCATTCCATTCAACTAATAGTTCAAAATAAGTATGAAATTGTTTTAACTGTCCCTCTGATAACTCAATTCCTTGTTCTTTTAAAGCCTGCACAAACTGTTCTTCGTTCATGATTTTCCCCTTCCATGTAGTGCCACCGTTGGTTTTGTCGTATTATTCGTTGCTTGCTAATTTCGCTATTCTACCTTGTTCAATATACACTAGTAAAATTGAAATGTCAGCAGGGTTTACACCTGAGATACGTGATGCCTGTGCAACAGATAGTGGTCTTACTTGTTTTAATTTTTGTTTTGCTTCAGTTGCAATCCCTGAAATTGCTTCATAATCAATGTTCTCTGGAATTTTTTTGTTTTCCATTTTTTTAAGCTTATCTACTTGTTGAAGTGCTTTTTCAATATAGCCTTCATATTTTACCTGAATTTCAATTTGCTCTTTTTCCTCTGTTGATAACTCGACAGGTGACTCAGTTAATGTTGACAATAATTCATACATCATTTCTGGTCGTTTTAATAGATCAGCTGCACGGATACCATCTTTTAATTCACTACTACCTAAATCACGTAATAAGCCTTGTGTTTTAGCATCTGGTTTTAAAATTGTATCACGAAGACGTTTAATTTCATTGTCTACTTTTTGACGTTTTCTATCAAATTTATCATAACGTTCTTGGGAAATTAAACCTGCTTCATAAGCTCGTTCAGATAAACGCATATCCGCATTGTCATGACGTAGTAATAATCGGTATTCTGCACGAGATGTTAATAGACGGTATGGTTCGTTTGTTCCTTTTGTTACAAGGTCATCGATTAACACACCTATATATGCATCTGCACGTCCTAGAATCATCTCTTCTTTACCAAGTGCTTTAGCAGCAGCGTTAATACCTGCCATTAGCCCTTGGCCAGCAGCCTCTTCATAACCTGAAGTACCGTTAATTTGACCAGCTGTATATAAATTAGCAATGCGTTTAGTTTCTAGCGTTGGCCATAATTGAGTTGGTACAATTGCATCGTATTCGATGGCGTAACCTGCTCTCATCATTTCTGCCTTTTCTAGACCTGGCACCGATTCCAACAGTTTACGTTGTACATGCTCTGGCAAGCTTGTTGATAACCCTTGAACATACACTTCACGTGTATCACGGCCTTCTGGTTCTAAAAATAATTGATGACGAGGCTTATCACTAAAACGAACAACCTTATCTTCAATCGATGGGCAATAACGTGGACCTGTACCTTTAATCATTCCTGAATACATTGGAGATAAATGAAGATTATCATTAATGATTTCATGTGTTTCTTCACTTGTATATGTCAGCCAACATGGTAATTGATCTGTAATATATTCAGTTGTTTCATAACTAAACGCACGAGGCTCTGTATCACCAGGCTGAATTTCAGTTTTACTGTAATCAATTGTTTTGCTGTTAACACGTGGTGGTGTACCTGTTTTAAAGCGTACTAACTCAAAACCAAGTTCTTTTAGATTATCCGCTAATTTAATAGATGGCTGTTGGTTATTTGGCCCACTTGAATACTTTAAGTCACCAATAATGATTTCACCACGTAAGAATGTACCCGTTGTAACAATAACTGTTTTTGCATGATAAACAGCACCAACTTGCGTAACGATACCTTTTACTTCACCATCTTCAACGATTAATTCATCTACCATTGCTTGGTGAATTGTAAGGTTTTCTTCGTCTTCTAGTAATTTTTTCATTTCTCGTTGGTAAAGTACTTTATCTGCTTGTGCGCGTAGAGCGCGTACTGCTGGACCTTTACCTGTATTTAACATACGCATTTGAATATGTGTTTTATCGATAATTTTACTCATCGCACCGCCTAATGCGTCAATTTCGCGTACGACAATCCCTTTAGCCGGACCACCTACTGATGGATTACATGGCATAAAGGCAATCATATCGAGATTGATTGTTAACATAAGTGTTTTTGCACCCATTCTTGATGCAGCATACGCAGCTTCTACACCTGCATGACCTGCTCCAATTACAATCACATCGAACGTGCCTGCTTCAAATTTTGTTGGCATGCTCGTTACTTCCTTTCTATATTTAAGTTTATTTCCCTAAACAAAATTGTGAAAATAGCTGATTGATTAGGCTTTCTTGCACGGTATCTCCAATAATTTCACCAAGAAGTTCCCATGTTCTAGTGACATCGATTTGAATCATATCGACAGGCACACCTGCATGAGCTGCTTCAATAGCATCCTTGATCGTTGAATGTGCTTGGTGTAATAAAGCGATATGGCGTGCATTTGATACATATGTCATATCTCCAGCTTCTAATGATCCTTCAAAGAATAATGCCGCAATTGCTTCCTCAAGCTCTGTGACACCTTCTTCTTTAAGTAAAGATGTTGTCACCACTTTGCGTTTGCCAGCTAATGCTTGTACACGAGCTAAATCAATTTGTTGTGACAAATCTGTTTTATTAACAACGACTATATAGTCCATATTTTGAATCGTTTCGAAAAGACGCTCATCTTCTTCAGTAAGTTCATCTCCATAGTTCACAACAAGAAGAATTAAATCTGCTTCTTTCAATACTTGCCTAGAGCGTTCAACACCTATGCGCTCAACTATATCCTCGGTCTCGCGAATACCTGCAGTATCTACCAAACGTAATGGAACACCTCTTACATTTACGTACTCTTCTATAATATCACGCGTTGTACCAGCAACGTCTGTAACGATTGCTTTATTTTCTTGTACAAGGCTATTTAATAGTGATGATTTGCCGACATTCGGACGACCTAGTATAACAGTTGAAAGGCCCTCACGCAAAATTTTGCCCTGAGAAGATGTTTGTAAAAGTTTCTCGATTTCCTTCATTACCCAATTAGACTTTTCGAGCATAAGTGGAATTGTCATCTCTTCTACATCGTCATATTCTGGATAATCTATGTTCACTTCTACTTGCGCTAGAGTTTCTAATAATGCTTGTCTAAGTTCACCTATTAATCTTGATAATTTCCCGTCCATTTGACCAAGCGCAACATTCATCGCACGGTCTGTTTTTGCACGAATCAGATCCATTACAGCTTCTGCTTGGGATAAATCGATTCGGCCATTTAAGAATGCTCTCTTTGTAAATTCACCAGGCTCAGCTAATCGTGCACCATTCTTCAATACTAATTGCAGTACTCGATTCACTGAAACAATTCCACCATGACAGTTAATTTCTACTACATCTTCACGTGTAAATGTTTTTGGCCCTTTCATCAGTGATAGCATTACTTCCTCTACTACCTCACCCGATTCAGGCTCCTTTAAATGTCCATAATGGATAGTATGTGACGGCTGTGTGGATAACTTTTTCCGATTCGGTGCATGAAACACACGATCTGCAATGGCAACAGCATCATCCCCACTCAAACGGACAATGGCAATTGCCCCTTCACCCATTGGCGTTGAGATAGCCGCAATTGTATCGAACTCCATAGATAATACCTCCTAAAAAATTAAAAATTATCCACATGTGGATAACCTAAAAACGAACTAACTCTCTAACATACAATAATAGCATAAAAGCTCGAAAAGTAGAATTGTGGACAACTTTTTTAAAATGTACAGGCGCCTCATTTAATCCCGGCAAGTATTGGCATCTTCTCTAGCGAAAGTATCTTTTCAACTTTCGCCCGAGAAGATGTAAGTGACCTTGAGGGATTGGCCACTGAAACTGGATATCTTACTTAAAATATTGCAGCGGTAGGTTCTAGTCCAGACAAGCACTGTAATTTAAGAATTAAAATTCATTAAAACTTTGATCTGGGAAAAGGGATTGATATCGAGGAGTTAACAACTGAAGCTAGACATATTATCTAAATGTGGATTACCTACCCCACATCCTGAGGACTCTCAATAATTTTTCATCTATTTAAATTCAACATTTCTCAAATAACTAAATTTATCCAGCAAAATAATCAAAAGCCCATCTCATTTAGAATGAGATGGGCTTTAACAAAATATTTCATTTATCGAATTGGTTCAATAACTAAATAGCGTTTGGTATCCGATCCAACGGAATACGTCTCGATATCAATTCGATTAGCAAGAATATGATGGATAATTTTTCGCTCATTCGAGGGCATTGGCTCTAACTCAATCTTTTTCCCTGTGTAAACAGCCTTGTCTGCCATACGATTAGCTAGCAGCTCCAATGATTCTTGGCGACGCTTGCGATAATTTTCTACATCTAATTTTACTAAGACAAACCGTTTTGCGTATTGATGCACAACTAATTGTGTCAATTCTTGAAGGGAGTTTAGCGTTTGGCCACGTTTACCTATTAGTAATGCCGCCTTCTTGCTTTCTAAACTAATATTAATGATTTTACCCTTTTCTTCAACACCGATAGTTAAGTCATGGACATCTAACTGCTTTGCTATATCTGTTAAATAAGTGACTGCATGCTCAATAGCAACTGTGTTATCATTACGTTTCTCATCTATTAATTCATTTTCTTCAACTTTCAAAGTTGATAGTTCTTGTAGGTTTTCATTTGTTGATTCTTGTATATTTTCTACTTCACTTTTCGAAATAAGCGCTACTGCCTCTGATGATTCTATTTCACTCAGTTCTACCATTGCCTGTTGCACAGATTGTTGCTCTTGATCGGATTTCTCAAGTTGTTTTTCAGTTACACGTACATTTGCTTTACGTGAACCAAAACCTAAAAAACCCTTTTTACCTTCTTGAAGTATTTCAATATCTACTTGCTCTCGGGTAAGGTCAAGCTCTTTTAACGCTATAGAGATCGCTTCTTCTACGGTTGCTCCTATTTGCGTAATCTGTTTCACTTTTTGGCCCCTCCTGTTTTTGCAGGTTTAGTTGTTTTGTTCCAAGGCTTATACATAACAAGATTTTGTATTAATGTAATAATATTACCAATTACCCAATAAAGCGATAAAGCGGCAGGTAAATTACTACCTAATCCCATAATCATAAATGGCATGATGTACATCATAATTCGCATTTGAGGATTATCCATCGCTGGGCCCGTACGTAGAACAATAAACTGCATGATACCTGCTAGAACAGCGAGTACAATACTCGGTTCTGCTAATGGGAACATGAAAAAGTCGCCCAAGTTAATTTCTGGTGTCGAGTTCATACGACTAATTGCGTGATAGAAACCAACTAGAATTGGCATTTGAATCAGCACAGGTAAGCATCCAGCTGCTGGATTAGCACCAGATTCACTCATTAATTTCATCATTTCTTCTTGATACTTTTTCTGAGTTACTGCATCTTTAGAGCTGTATTTCTCTTTTAACTTCGCCAATTTAGGCTGTAATTCTTGCATTTTCTTCGCACTTTTTGTCTGTTTAATCATTAACGGCAAAATAGCTAAGCGAATAATGATTGTTACACAAACTATCCCCCAAGCATACGTACCCAGTAATCCTTTAAATAGTGTTATGAAAGCTACGAATGGCCAAACGACATATTTGCTCCAAAAGCCCTCAGTGTCACTATATATTGGTTGGTTATATTCAGTACACCCAGTTAATAATAATGTTATTGAAGTAAGTGCGAGAATGATCCAAAGTTTTTTCTTCAATCTTCATCCCCCTAAAATAACTTTCATTTTCTATCAGCTATTTTATCACGCACATTCTATTACTCTCTACTACTTCTTTTTAAAACCTTCGCAATTTTTAAAACATGCTGTAAACTCTTTTTTGTTTCATGAAAATCTATAGTGGCCGCCGGATGTCTGGCGATGATCACGTATTCCATATCATTTCTCAAATCATCTTGTAATTCGAAGAAACTTTGACGGATATAACGTTTGATTTGATTTCTAGTGACTGCCTTACCTATTTTCTTATTAATGGATAGCCCAATGCGAAATTCTTCTTGTCCCTCATTTGGTAAACAATAGACAACAAATTGACGATTCGCAAATGACTTACCTTTACGAAATACTTTTTGAAAATCTTCATTCTTTTTAATTCTGCGGCGTTTTTTCATCTTTGCACCTGCTTATTCATTGTTCTTTCTTCTCTATAATGAAGGTTTCAATTACACTGATCGTTGATTCCCTCCAAAACGATAATTTTTTAAGATCTACCTCTTAAAGCATTGCAAAAGGAGTTGACCCTAATTATTTGGCCGTTTTGGAGAAAAACCAACAATGCTAAACACTAATTTCTCCATAAAGAAAAAAAGACCACTGATGTTGGTCAGTGGACTTATGCTGATAATACTTTTCTTCCTTTACGACGACGTGCAGCAAGTACTCTACGACCATTTTTAGAACTCATACGTGCGCGGAAGCCATGTACTTTACTATGTTTACGTTTTTTCGGTTGGTATGTGCGTTTCATTTATATGACACCTCCTGGAAAGTCTATTATAAAAAATACTACAGACAGTCTTGCATATTATATATAAATTCCGGTCATTCTGTCAATGCTTATTTAGAAAATACATTTTACCGCGATCCAGTTAGTGGAGTTTTTTTTCTAGTTAGTTATCCACAATCTACTATCAAAATCTCAAAAACTAGTGTGGACACTTTTATACTCCTTTAAAATTATCCACAAGACTTATAGACAAGTTCTACACAAATCCACCCATTGTGGATAAATTCGTTGTGCATATTTATGCAATTTGTGGACAACTTCTAAAACGTCTTGAATTACATGGTTTTTTTTGATAAGATTATTGTGTTTTACTCTGTAAATAAATTTGTGTATACAAAATGTTATCCACAATTGTTGATAATGTGTGGATAGCTTTATCCACTAGCTAAGAATAACATTTATCCACAACTTGTTTTTATTGTGAGTATCTATCGTGTATAGTTCATTTATAAACATATTTTAACCGCATTTATAACCAAATATTCAATAGAGATATTCATGTAAAGGAGAAAGAAGCTTGGAACATTTAGAAGAGTTATGGGACAAAGTGCTCTCACAAGTTAAACAAAAAATCTCAAAACCAAGCTTTGAAACTTGGCTTAAATCCACGAAGCTACTTTCTTACAAAGGTGATACCGTAACTATTGCAGCGCCAAATTCATTTGGGCGTGAATGGTTGGAAAATCACTATGTACAGCTAATTGCTTCTATTTTGGCAGAATTAACAGGAAAAGATTTGCATATCCGTTTTGTAGTTCAACAAGATCCAGGCTTTGATGATTTTGATATTCCATCGCCACGTGTCCAAGAAAAACAAGATGATCGTCCAGATTTCTCCCCTGGTATGCTGAATTTAAAAAACACATTTGATACATTCGTTATTGGGTCTGGTAACCGCTTTGCACATGCCGCTTCGCTAGCTGTTGCAGAAGCACCAGCAAAAGCATATAACCCATTATTTATATATGGGGGAGTAGGTTTAGGAAAAACCCATTTAATGCACGCAATTGGCCACTATGTATTGGAACATAACCCTAATGCTAAGGTGGTTTATTTGTCATCTGAAAAATTTACAAATGAGTTCATTAACTCTATCCGCGACAACAAAGCTGTAGAATTCCGTAATAAATATCGTAGTGTAGATGTCCTACTAATTGATGATATTCAATTCTTAGCTGGAAAAGAATCAACTCAAGAAGAATTTTTCCATACTTTTAATACTTTGCACGAGGAATCGAAGCAAATAGTTATTTCTAGTGATCGACCCCCAAAGGAGATTCCAACTTTGGAAGACCGCTTACGCTCACGCTTTGAATGGGGTCTAATAACAGATATTGCACCACCTGATTTAGAAACGAGAATTGCAATATTACGAAAAAAGGCAAAGGCCGATGGATTAGATATTCCAAATGAGGTTATGCTATATATTGCAAACCAGATTGACTCTAATATTCGTGAATTAGAAGGTGCTTTAATCCGCGTAGTTGCTTACTCATCGCTTGTGAATCAAGATATTACGGCTGAATTAGCTGCACAAGCATTAAAGGATATTATTCCAAACTCCGTACCTAGAATGGTAACGATTTTAGATATCCAAAAGGCTGTTGGAGAACACTTCCATGTAAAATTAGAAGATTTTACTGCGAAAAAACGTACAAAATCAATTGCATTTCCACGTCAAATCGCTATGTATTTATCGCGCGAGTTAACCGATTTTTCATTACCTAAAATTGGTGAAGAATTTGGTGGTCGTGATCATACAACGGTCATCCATGCACATGAGAAGATTTCAACCATGTTTAAAGAAGATCAGAAATTGCAACAAGATATTAAACAGATAAAAAGTATGCTAGGTAAGTAAAAACCTGTGGATAACTTGGAAAATTAACAACATACTTATACACAGCCTGTCTACACCCGGATAGGCTGATTTTATTCGTTAAATTGGACTTATCCACAAATCCACAGGCCCTACTACTATATCTATTAATCTTTTAATAAATAATAATATATATAAGTGAGGTATAATTTTATGAAATTTGATATCATGCGAGATCGTTTATTAGATGGACTAAATGATGTCATGAAGGCAGTTAGTTCAAAAACAACAATCCCTATTTTGACA
Organism: Viridibacillus sp. NPDC093762; assembly: GCF_050279675.1. Classification (NCBI taxonomy): domain Bacteria; kingdom Bacillati; phylum Bacillota; class Bacilli; order Caryophanales; family Caryophanaceae; genus Viridibacillus; species Viridibacillus sp. NPDC093762. The sequence goes on from NZ_JBNNUK010000006.1 coordinate 190,963, forward strand.
GGGATAAAAATTGATGTTAGCGAAGAAGGAATGCGTTTAACTGGTAGTGATGCAGATATTACGATTCAAACGTATATACCTGTTGAAGAAAATGGCGAACAATTAATCAATGTTGAAAAACCAGGTTCAATTGTGTTGCAAGCAAAAATGTTCAATGAGATCGTTCGTAAGCTACCTACTAATGACGTTGAATTTGAAGTATCAGAGAAATTCCAAACACGTATCCGTTCAGGTAAATCCGATTTTCACTTAATTGGTTTAGATTCAACTGAATATCCTTTATTACCAGAGTTGAGTGAAGACAATCAATTTACTATTCCTGCTGATTTATTAAAATCAATTATTCGCGAAACAGTATTTGCAGTATCAACAAGTGAAAGTCGTCCAGTTTTAACAGGTGTTCATTGGCAAATTAAAGACGGGGAACTTGTATGTGTTGCAACTGATAGCCATCGTCTTGCTCGTCGTAAAGTCACTTTAGAACATTTACCAAGCGAACAATCTAGTGTTGTTGTACCTGGAAAGAGTTTGACTGAATTAAGTAAAATATTGAACGATGCAACTACTCCTGTAGATATTGTTATGACAAACCAACAAGTTTTATTCAAAACAAATGATGTTTTATTCTTCTCACGCTTACTAGAAGGGAATTATCCTGATACATCTCGACTAATTCCTGAAGAATATAAAACTGATGTGACTGTAAATGGTCGCTCTTTACTTCAAGCCATTGACCGTGCTTCTTTACTTGCACGTGAAGATCGTAACAATGTAGTACGTTTTACAACTATGCAAGATGACACGATTGAAATTTCTTCTAATTCACCTGAGGTAGGAAAAGTGGAAGAACAAATTCAAGTCAGTTCACTTGTAGGGGAAGAATTGAAAATTTCTTTCAGCGCAAAATATATGATGGATGCATTAAAGGCAATTGATGGACAAGATGTTGTCATTCAATTTACAGGTGCTATGAGACCATTCATTATTCGCTCAGTACATGACGATGCTATATTACAATTGATTTTGCCTGTTCGTACTTACTAAAAATAACTATTTCAATATAACAATGAGTGTGAATTATTTCCCAAGATCATTTATGACCTGGTCATAAATGACTGGTTTTACTAAAGGATAGTCATTTCGATGACTATCCTTTTTACTTATGAACAAAAGTTCGGTAAAATATAGGGATAGAGAAAATTAGAAGAGGATGAAATTAACTGTGAATGAAATTGCTATTGATACTGAATTTGTAACGCTTGGCCAATTATTAAAAATAACGGATGCTATTAGCTCAGGTGGAATGGCTAAATGGTTCTTGCAAGAGAATGATGTCTATGTAAACGGGGAAGTAGATAACCGCCGTGGACGTAAATTATATGTTGGCGATACTGTGAACATTCCTGGAACAGGGAGATTTCAGATAACTGGTCCAACGAACGGAGAATAACATGTATATAGATCGGTTAAAGCTGACGAATTACCGTAATTATGAATCGTTAGACTTGTCATTTTCCCCGAAGATTAATGTTTTTTTAGGAGAAAATGCACAGGGGAAAACAAATGTTATGGAATCTATATATGTTTTATCTATGGCAAAATCGCATCGTACTTCGAATGAGAAAGAATTGATACGATGGAGCGAAGATTATGGTAAAATAGAAGGTGACGTTCAAAAAAAGTATGGTCATCTACCTTTGGAATTAACTCTTTCGAAAAAAGGAAAAAAAGCAAGGGTTAACCATTTAGAACAAAGCCGTTTAAGTGATTATATTGGACAGATGAATGTCGTGATGTTTGCCCCGGAAGATTTAACTGTAGTAAAAGGCAGTCCCCAAATCAGAAGACGTTTTCTCGATATGGAAATCGGGCAAATTTCTCCAGTATATTTACATGATTTATTAACATTTCAAAAGCTATTAAAGCAACGAAATCATTTATTGAAAAAAAACCAAGGAAAATCGGCATTGCAAGATGTAATGTTTGATGTATATACCGAACAATATATTCAAGCTGCAGTAAAAGTTATTCATAAAAGATTTCAATTTATGGATTTACTTCAGGAGTGGGCAGAACCAATTCATTTTGGTATCTCTCGAAATTTAGAGAGATTACAAATTCGATATCGTCCAGTAAACGGTATAAATCCGGATTGGACAATTGCCGAAATGGCGAATTTCTTGGAGAAGAAGCTACAAGATGCCTTGCCTCGTGAGCTTGAACGAGGTGTCACATTAATTGGGCCACACAGAGATGATTTGCAGTTCCTTGTAAATGACTATGATGTACAAACGTATGGATCTCAAGGTCAGCAACGTACGACGGCTCTATCACTCAAATTAGCTGAAATTGAACTTATTAAACAAGAAGTTGGGGAAGCGCCAATTTTGTTACTAGATGATGTTCTTTCAGAGTTAGATGATTACCGTCAGTCACACTTACTGAATACTATTCAAGGTGAAGTTCAGACCTTTGTGACAACAACAAGTGTTGAAGGAATTGACCATGATACAATACGAGAAGCCGCAATGTTTCATGTGAAACAAGGTTCTGTTGAAGTAGAAGAAACCTAGTATTAGTACAGGTCAGTGGTTAGTAAAATAATTTAAAACGCATACTGATGTCATGAAAGAGTAGGTGGAACAAATGGCAATGGAAGAAAATAAACAGCCTGCTGCATATGATGCAGATCAGATACAAGTATTAGAAGGTTTAGAAGCAGTTCGTAAACGTCCGGGTATGTATATTGGTACGACGAGTTCTAAAGGTCTTCACCATTTGGTGTGGGAAATTGTAGATAACAGTATTGATGAAGCTTTAGCTGGATATTGTAATGAAATTAAAGTAACAATCGAAAAAGATAACTGGATCCGTGTCGACGATAACGGTCGTGGTATTCCTGTAAGTAATCAAGAAAAAATGGGGAAACCGGCTGTTGAGGTTATTATGACAGTGTTACATGCCGGAGGTAAATTTGGCGGTGGCGGATACAAAGTATCTGGTGGTCTACATGGTGTTGGTGCATCTGTAGTAAACGCATTATCAGTTTCAACTGAAGTGTATGTAAAACGCGATGGTCATATACATTTCTTAAGTTTTAGTCGCGGTCAAACAGATCAACCACTTCAAATTATTGGCGATGCTGAAGAAACAGGAACAACAACACGCTTTAAAGCGGATCCTGAAATTTTCAAAGAAACAACAGTTTATGAGTTTGATATATTAGCTCACCGTATTCGTGAACTAGCTTACTTAAATCGTGGTATTAGTATTACGATAGCAGATGAACGTGGTGAAGAAGTACGTTCAAATACATACCACTATGAAGGTGGTATTAAATCGTATGTTGAACATATTAACGAAAAGAAAGAACCTCTTCATGAAGCAATTGATTTAAAGGGCGAAAAAGATGGTATTTCGGTTGAAATTGCTATGCAGTATAATGCTGGATTTGCCTCTAATATTTTCTCGTTTGCTAATAATATCAATACGTATGAAGGCGGTACGCATGAATCTGGATTTAAAACAGCTTTAACGCGAGTTATTAACGATTATGCGCGTAAAAATAATTTAATTAAAGATGCCGATGCGAATCTGTCAGGTGAAGATGTACGCGAAGGTTTAGTTGCTATCGTATCGATTAAACACCCCGATCCGCAGTTTGAAGGGCAAACGAAAACAAAGTTAGGTAACTCTGAAGTAAGTACAATTACAAACTCATTGTTCTCAGAACGCTTTGAGCGATTTTTATTAGAAAATCCTGCTGTTTCTAGAACAATCATTGATAAAGGTTTGATGGCAGCTAGAGCACGCGTTGCAGCTAAAAAGGCACGTGAGTTTACTCGTCGTAAATCCGCTTTAGAAGTTTCTAGCTTACCAGGTAAATTAGCTGACTGTTCTTCTCGTCATCCTGATGAGAGTGAAATTTACATCGTAGAGGGTGACTCTGCCGGTGGTTCAGCTAAATCAGGTCGTGATCGTCATTTCCAGGCAATATTACCTTTGCGTGGTAAAATTTTAAACGTTGAAAAAGCACGTCTTGACAGAATCCTATCCAATGCTGAAATTCGAGCAATGATTACAGCAATTGGTACAGGTATTGGTGAAGATTTCGAACTCAAAAAAGCACGTTATCATAAAATTGTTATCATGACCGATGCAGACGTAGATGGAGCACATATTCGAACTCTATTATTAACATTCTTTTTCCGATTCCTGCGACCGATAATCGAAGCAGGATATATCTATATTGCACAGCCCCCTTTGTATCAAGTAAAACAAGGGAAACATATTGAATATTGCTATAGCGATGAAGAACTTCAAGAAATTTTAGAGCGTCTCCCAAAATTACCAAAGCCGGGCATTCAGCGTTATAAAGGCCTTGGTGAAATGAATGCAGAGCAATTATGGGATACGACAATGGATCCAGAACATCGTACATTACTGCAAGTTGAACTAGATGACGCAATAGAAGCAGACCGCATATTTGAACAATTGATGGGAGACGAAGTAGAACCACGTCGTCAATTTATCGAGGAAAATGCTGTTTACGTGAAAAATCTAGATATTTAACGAGCTAATGAAGGGAGGTAAGCACTTTGTCAGAAATTAATAATCCTGGTGTTAAGGGGATTAACATAAGTAAAGAAATTAAGACTTCGTTTTTAAGTTATGCAATGAGTGTTATCGTCTCTCGTGCTTTACCTGATGTCCGCGATGGTTTAAAACCAGTACATCGTCGTATCTTGTACGGTATGCAAGAGTTAGGTAGTACTTCCGATAAGCCATATAAAAAATCAGCACGTATCGTTGGTGACGTAATGGGGAAGTATCATCCTCATGGTGACTCATCTATTTATGATGCAATGGTACGTATGGCGCAAGATTTTAGCTATCGTTATATGTTAGTTGATGGTCATGGTAACTTCGGTTCTGTCGATGGTGATGGAGCTGCTGCCATGCGTTATACGGAATCCCGTATGTCTAAAATTGCAATGGAAATGCTGCGCGATATTAATAAAGACACGATCGATTACCAAGATAACTATGATGGTAATGAAAGAGAGCCAATCGTGTTACCGGCACGTTATCCAAACTTGCTTGTCAACGGCGCTTCAGGTATTGCTGTTGGTATGGCTACTAATATTCCTCCTCATCAATTAGGTGAGGTTATTGATGGTGTTTTAGCAATTTCTGATAATCCAGCAATTACAACGGAAGAATTAATGGAAATTATTCCAGGACCAGACTTCCCTACAGGTGGTACAATTCTAGGCCGAAGCGGAATACGTCGTGCTTATGAAACTGGCCGTGGTTCTATTATTATTCGTGCTAAAGTTGAAATAGAACAAAAATCGAATGGTAAAGATACAATTGTTATTCACGAACTTCCTTACCAAGTAAATAAAGCAAAATTAATCGAAAAAATTGCTGAGTTAGTACGAGACAAAAAAATCGATGGTATTACAAATATTAACGATGAGTCTGACCGTAAGGGTATGCGTGTAGCTATTGATATTCGCAAAGATGCAAACTCTAATGTTGTATTGAATAACTTATATAAACAAACAGCGATGCAATCAAGCTTTGGTATTAACATGCTTGCGTTAGTAGATGGACAACCAAAAGTTTTAAGTTTGAAAGAATCTCTTTATCATTATTTAGAACATCAAAAAGTAGTAATTCGCAGACGTACGCAATTCGAATTGAAAAAAGCTGAAGACCGTGCACATATTTTAGAAGGTTTACGTATTGCACTAGATCATATTGATGAGATTATTCACTTAATCCGCAGTTCACAAACAGGTGACGAAGCAAAAAGTGGCTTAATGGACAAATTCAGCCTAAGTGAACGTCAAGCACAAGCGATTTTAGATATGCGTTTACAACGCTTAACAGGTTTAGAACGTGAGAAAATCGAAGGTGAATATCAAGAATTACAAGCTTTAATTGCTAAATTACGTGAAATCCTTGCGGACGAAGGTAAAATTCGCCAAATTATTCATGAAGAATTGCTTGAGGTAAAAGAACGTTTCAATGATAAACGTCGTACTGAAATCACTGCTGGCGGTATGGAAATGATTGAAGACGAAGATTTAATTCCCCGTGAGAATTCAGTTATTACCCTTACGCACAACGGCTATATCAAACGTTTACCTGCGAACACTTATCGTAGTCAAAAACGTGGAGGTCGTGGTGTTCAAGGGATGGGTACAAACGATGATGACTTTGTTGAACACCTAATGAATACATCTACGCATGATACAATTGTATTCTTTACATCTAAAGGTAAGGCATTCCGTGCAAAAGGCTATGAAATCCCTGAATACGGTCGCACAGCCAAAGGTTTACCAATTGTTAATTTATTAAGCGTTGATAAGGATGAACAAGTAACAGCAATGATACGTGTTCCTTCGTTTGAAGATGATGCTTACTTTATCTTCACTACGCGTACTGGTGTAACGAAGCGTACTCCAGTATCATACTTTGCTAATATTCGTAACAATGGTTTAATAGCTATTTCTCTACGTGAAGATGATGAATTAATTTCTGTTCGTCTTACAGACGGGGAAAAAGAAATCATCATTGGTACACGTAATGGTATGCTTGTACGATTTAATGAAGAAGACATTCGATCAATGGGGCGTACAGCTGCAGGGGTTCGTGGTATCCGTTTAAAAGATGATGACTATGTTGTCGGAATGGAAATGATTGAGCCAGGACAAGAAATTTTAGTTGTAACAGAAAAAGGTTACGGGAAACGTACGCCAGAAGAAGAATATAGAATTCAAACTCGTGGTGGCGTTGGTATTAAAACTTGCCAAATTACAGATAAGAACGGTCCTTTATCTGCTGTGAAAACAGTGGATGGTTCAGAGGACTTAATGCTTATTACAATTAACGGTATGTTGATTCGTATGGATATTAATGATATCTCTGTAACAGGACGTAGCACGCAAGGTGTCCGTCTAATTCGTCTAGGTGATGAAGAGCTTGTTGCAACAGTTGCAAAAGTTGCAAAAGAAGATGAAGAATTAGATGAAAGCGAAGAATCTGTTGAATTAGAAGAAACATCAGTAGAAGGAACTGATGCAGATTCTGAACCAACAGATGCAGAATAATTTTATTTATTAATATGAAGAACCTCGATTAAGACTTATCGAGGTTCTTTTTTTATTATTATTTTCATAACTTTAATAGACGTAGTGTAATAAAGAAAGGAAATTAACTGTAATTTACCTGGCTTTAGGAATGAGCAAAGGATGAGGTGACGTGACGAACAAAGAAACCCAATATTATAGTGTTTTTTAGGAAACTTCATTTATAATTCTGTAAAAAACGACAAAAAATGATTTCACTATGGGAATAAATAAAATACTATAGAAAGTAATATATTATATTTAAATATTATATTTAAATGCTTTCCTACTTTAGAGTAATAGATTAATAGATACTGTTAAACGCTTTACACTTCAAATAGATTGAATCTTCATATTTTTATACTATATTAAGAAAAAATAATTAAATAGATTGACTAAAATTGGAATGAGTGTGTAAAATGTAAATCAATATATAACATTTGTAAGAGTTTTTTAAAGTATTTGACATATTATTTAATTTTATGTATATATTTTTGCTCGATAAACTGTTATTATTTTCTTAATATTCTTTCTACATTACGAGTTTTTGAAAGGAGATCTATTTTGGGTAGCTCAGAGAATTTATTAACCATCAGGAATTTACACACCGGTTTTCGAATAAAGGATACATATTATAATGCTGTTGATGATATTTCTATTAATTTAAATAAAAATGAGATTTTAGCTATAGTTGGAGAATCGGGTTGTGGTAAAAGTACACTTGCTACTTCAATTCTTGGTTTACACGTTGCAAATAACACGAAAGTCACAGGTGAGATACTTTATAAAGATTTAAACCTTGCAGGACTTCCAGAAGATAAGTTTAATGATATTCGTGGAAATGATATCGGGATGATATTCCAGGATCCATTATCTGCATTAAATCCTTTAATGCGAATCGGTGAACAAATTTCAGAATCTTTAGTCTATCATACGAAATTTACAAAAGAGCAGAGGGTTGAACGTGTTCTTGAACTGTTAAATCAAGTTGGAATACCTAATCCTGAAAGAGTTGCAAGACAGTTTCCACATCAATTATCAGGTGGAATGCGTCAACGTGTCATAATTGCCATTGCCATTGCTTGCAAACCAGCTATTATCGTAGCGGATGAGCCAACAACAGCGCTAGATGTTACGATTCAAGCACAAATACTAGATTTATTGAAAGAATTACAAGCAGAGACAAAGAGTGGAATTATATTAATTACACATGACCTTGGAGTAGTTGCAGAAGTCGCAGATCGTGTTGCGGTTATGTATGCAGGTCAAATTATTGAGGAAGCGCCAGTAGAGGAGTTATTTAATAACCCTAAGCATCCTTATACAAGATCACTACTAAACTCAATTCCTCAGATGAATAGCGAGAATGAGAAACTTCAAGTAATTAAAGGTATAGTACCATCACTCAAAAACTTACCGCGTCAAGGGTGCCGTTTTTCATCTCGAATTCCGTGGCTTGCAGCAGATACACATGAGGAAAACCCCGTATTACATGAAGTTTCCCCTGGTCACCTTGTCAGATGTACTTGCTGGAAACACTTTGATTTCGAAGGTGCAGAAGGGGGACAACTAAGATGAGTTTTATGCAAATAAAAGATTTATGTGTACATTACCCAATTCGTGGTGGCTTTTTCAATACAGTAGTTGATCATGTTTATGCAGTTGATGGTGTTAACATGGAATTCGAAAAGGGTAAGACGTATGGATTAGTTGGAGAATCTGGATCAGGTAAATCAACTACAGGAAAGGCAATTATTGGCCTTGAAAAAATTACATCAGGTAGCATTATTTATGAGGGTGTAAACGTTACGAACCAGCGACGAGAGCGGAACTCATCATATAACAGAGATATTCAGATGATTTTTCAAGATTCCCATTCTAGCATGAACCCACGAAAACGAATAAAAGATATTATTGCAGAGCCTATTCGGAATTTTTTGAAATTAAGTGATCACGAGGAAAATAAGAGAATCAATGAATTACTAGCAATTGTTGGGATGCCTGAGGATGCTAAGTATAAATATCCGCATGAATTTTCAGGAGGACAAAAACAACGTATAGGTATTGCTCGTGCAGTAGCATGTAAGCCAAAAATGATTATCGCAGATGAACCCGTTTCAGCGCTTGATTTGTCAGTACAAGCACAGGTTTTAAACTTCATGAAGGATATTCAAGAGGAATACGGATTGAGCTATTTATTCATTTCTCACGACCTAGGTGTTGTAAAACACATGTGTGATCATATTTCAATTATGTATAAAGGTCGTTTTGTTGAAACAGGTCGTCGTGAAGATGTTTATAAAAATCCACAACATATTTACACGCAAAGACTATTATCAGCAATTCCTAATATTGAGCCATCTACTCGTATTGTACGTAAAGCAGAGCGCCAAGGAGTAGAAGCACTTTATCAGTCCGAACAACATAATTATTATGATGAAAATGGCAAGGTCTACGCTCTAAAGCAAATAAGTGATACGCATTCAGTTGCCATGAATATGCATGGAAAAGGAGGCAATTGAAATGTGGAAAACGATATTAAGACGTTTATTAGTTATGATTCCACAGTTGTTTGTTCTTAGTATAATAATCTTTATTATGGCGAAGTTTATGCCTGGTGATCCATTCACTGGATTAATAACGCCAGAAACAGATCCGAATGTAATAGAAGAACTAAAGATAAAGGCTGGGTTATATGATCCGTGGTATGTTCAATACTATCACTGGATTACAAATGCTTTCCAAGGAGATTTTGGTGAAAGTTATACATTTAAAGTAGCAGTTTCCACCCTTATAGGGGAACGCGCTTTAAATACTTTATGGTTATCACTATTGAGTGTTATTTTATTGTATGGTCTTGCAATTCCACTAGGGATCTTAGCAGGTCGATACCAAGATTCTTTGCTGGATAAGGCAGTTGTTCTTTATAGTTTTGTTAGTTATGCAATACCAACGTTCGTATTGGCATTAATATTCCTGTTTATATTTGGATATCATTATCCGATATTCCCTACAAGCGGAACAGTAGATGTTCAGTATAGTCCAGGGACTGCAGGATATTTTTGGAGCAAGATATATCACATGTTATTACCAGCTATTACCTATGCTTTATTAGCTACTACTGGTGTAATTCAATATTTACGTACTGAAATAATTGATTCAAAATCAATGGATTATGTTAAAACTGCACGTAGTAAAGGTCTTCCAATTTCAAAAGTGTATTCTAAACATATTTTCAGAAACTCCCTATTACCAATCGCTGCATTTTTTGGATTTACAATTACAGGATTATTAGGTGGGTCAGTATTTATCGAAACAATCTTCGGTTATCCGGGGATGGGGCAGTTGTTTATTTCATCTATTCAATCACGTGATTATAGCGTGATTACAACACTTGTTATGCTATTTGGCTTCTTAACATTATTAGGTAGTCTGCTGTCCGACATTATTATGAGTATTGTTGATCCAAGAATTCGGATAGAATGACAAATCTTAATGACTAAGGAGAGGTGAATAGAGATGACACAACGATCAGGAAATACTGAAATCACAAAGCAAGATAAAATTAAGAGCTCTCCACCAACTGGATTCCAAGTCATTATGAGGGAGTTCAAAAAGGATAAATTAGCAATGTTTTCACTAATTTTATTAGGGCTAATTATAGTGGGGGTTTATGTTGCAGCATTATTTATTGATCAAGAAGAAATCATGCGTATTAGTATAAGAGGTAAATATGCTGAACCTGGTGACGGGTTTATTCTTGGTGCAGATCACGGAGGAAGGTCAATTTTAGGGCAATTAATTATAGGGGCCAGAAACTCTATTACCATTGCTATTATTATTACAATAATTACTGGAATTGCCGGGGTTGTTATTGGTCTAGTAACAGGATATTTTGGCGGGTTTATTGATAATTTATTTATGCGCATCATAGATTTCTTTATGACTTTACCAACTTTGATGATTATAATCGTGTTCGTTACAATTATTCCTAAATACAGTGTAACGGCTTTTATATTGATAATGAGTGCTTTCTTATGGATAGGTACTGCAAGGCTTATACGGAGTAAATCTCTTTCAGAAAGCAGACGAGATTATGTAAGTGCTTCTAAGACAATGGGGACTCGTAATTCAACTATTATTTTTAAAGAAATCATGCCGAATTTAAGTTCGATTATTATTGTTGATCTAACATTGAACTTTGCAGGAAACGTAGGCATTGAAACAGGATTATCCTTCCTTGGTTTTGGGCTACCACCGACGACGCCAAGTTTAGGAACTCTTGTTAGTTACGCAGCAAATCCTGAAATATTGTCTACGAAGTTATGGATCTGGTTACCTGCAGCATTACTAATTTTAGTATTGATGCTAGGAATAAATTATGTTGGACAGGCATTACGCCGTTCAGCAGATGCAAGACAGAGATTAGGATAATAAAGGAGGAAAAGGGATGAAAAAAAAGAATTGGTCATTACTAGCGATGCTGTTAGTTTTTATGCTTGTTCTAGCAGCGTGTAGTGAAGACAAGAAAAAAGAAGATGGCGAAACTGGCAAAGGCGGAGACAAGCCAACAGAAAAAGTTGATACAAGCGCTTTCCCAGTTGCAGTAGAAAATAATGATGAGGCAATTAAAGGTGGTACTTTAGAAGTTGCACTTGTAAATGACTCACCATTCAAAGGGATTTTCTCATGGGAACTATACGAAGATGCTTATGATAAAGAAATTATGGATTATGCAAGTAATTCTTTATTTGACACAAAAGAAGACTTCCTTCTTAGCGATACAGGTATTGGCTCAATAAAAGTAGATACTGATAACAAAAAAGTAACAGTTAAAATTAAAAAAGATGTAAAATGGTCTGATGGTGAACCTCTAACAATTGAAGATGTTATATACCCATATGAAATTATTGGTCATAAAGATTATACAGGTATTCGTTATGATGGTGATTTCAAAAATATTGTTGGTGCTTCTGAGTACCATTCAGGTAAAGCAAAAACAATCTCTGGTTTGAAAAAAATTGATGATCAAACTTTAGAAATTTCATTTAAAAAATTATCACCTGCTATTTATAATGGCGGGGACGGTTTATGGGGCTATGCTGCACCAAAACACTATTTAAAAGACGTAGCGATTAAGGATTTAATTAAGTCTGATAAAATTCGTAAAACACCAGTTACTCTTGGAGCATTTAAATTCGATAAAATTGTAAATGGTGAATCAGTGCAATTCTTAGCAAACGAACATTATTGGAAAGGTAAACCTAAGATTGATAAAGTTGTATTAACAACAGTTCCTTCAACGCAAATTTCAGAAGGTTTAAAAGCTGGTAAATATGATCTTGCAACTTCATTTAAATCAACTGCATATGATTCAGTGAAAGATTTGAAAAACTTAACAGTATTAGGTCGTCCTGAATTAGCTTACTCTTACATTGGTTTTAAACTTGGTAAATGGGACTCTAAAAAAGGCGAAAACGTAACAGATCCAAATGCTAAAATGGGAGATGTTAAACTTCGTCAAGCATTTGCATATGCAATGGATGTTGAACAAGTAGCTGCAGAATACTATGGTGGTTTACGAACACGTGCTAACTCTTTAATTCCACCAGTATTTTCTGCATTCTATGATGACTCGTTAACAGGATTCAAATATGATCCAGAAAAAGCTATTAAATTATTGGACGAAGCTGGTTACAAAGATGTAGATGGTGATGGTCTACGTGAAGATAAAAACGGTAAGAAACTTGAAATTAAATTAGCTGCTATGGCTGGCGACGATAAAGATGAAGCAATGATGCAGTTTTATTTACAAAACTGGAAAGATGTTGGTTTAAATGTAGTGTTAACAACAGGTCGTTTAATTGAATTCAACAGTTTCTACGATAAAGTAAAAGCTGATGACAAGGATATTGACGTGTATCAAGCTGCATGGGGTACTGGTACGAATCCTTCTCCAGGAGGTATCTATGCTCGCGATGCATCATTTAGCTATAGCCGTTTCACTTCTCCAGAGCTAGATAAATTATTAGCTAATATCGATTCTCCTGAAGCAATCGATCCGGAAGTTCGTGCAAAAGCATTTAAAGATTGGCAAAATTACATGGCTGAACAAGCGCCAGTTTACCCAACCTACTATCGTACAGAAATTATGCCAGTTAACAAACGTGTAAAAAACTATAATAAAGACTGGGTTAATTATTCTGATATAAACGAATTAGAACTTACTGCTGACGCACCAATTAAATAATAAAGTAAGTAATAATGATTATAGAACCTCCGAGCAATTGTACTATATGTACAATGCTTGGGGTTTTTTTATATATAAAATTTAAATGACAAAAGGACTAAATATTTATATTACAATTAAAGTAAGTTTTAGATACAATATATACTAGGACAAACTAATTATTTTTTTAAAAGGAGTGCGTGCATATGAGCGCTACATTAGTGAAAGTGGCTGATTTGCGATTGGGTAGTATTATAGCCGAAGATATAATGGCAAATACACAATATCCTATTGTATATAAAGATACTAAAATTACTAGAGAACATTTAATTGTATTTCAAGCTTTTCAAATACCAAAAATACCAGTGCTCACTACATCAATCGTTGAAAAAAAAGAAAAGGAATTTATGTTAACTCTTGATAATGTTAAGGAAGATGAAGTGGAAGTTGAAGTTAAAAGTATGACACCATTTGCTAGTCAATATGGAAAAAGTGTTGAGGAATTCAAATCTGAATTCTTTAAATGGCAGGCGGGTAGTAAAGTTGATATTGTAAAGGTTCGTACTATTATACTTCCGTTAATAGATTATATATTAAGAGATCGTGCACTTATTTTCTCATTAAATGAACTTTCAGATTCTAAAAATTATATTTATCATCATTCTGTTGCTCTTAGTTTAATCTCGGCTGCAATTGCGCACAAAATGGGCTTATCTAAAGGAGATATTATTCAAATTGCCAGTGCAGCTGCTTTAGCTGATTGTGGTATGGCAAAAGTAAATAAAAAGATTCATGAAAAAGCGGGGGCTTTAACTGAGTTAGAACTTAAAGAAATTCAAGAACATCCCTTTTATAGTGCACAATTAGTGAAAGATATTCCTCTTTTAAAATCTGATATGAAGATTGCTATATATCAACACCATGAGCGATTAGATGGTAGTGGTTATCCATTAGGTGAGAAAGGTAATTCCATTGCTGTGTACTCTCATATTATTGCAGTAGCCGATGTTTTCCATGCCATGACATGCGAACGAGTATACAGAGAAAAAGAATCCTCATTTAAAGTATTAGAAATGATCCGCGAATCGCAATTTGGTAAATTTAATATTGAAGTTGTTCATACATTATTTAGCTGTTTAGCAGATTTACCATTAGGAACAAAAGTAGAATTATCTAATTTTGCACTTGCAACAATTGTTTTTGTAAATAAGGATACCCCTACTCGTCCGGTTGTAAAGTTAATAGATACATCAGAAATCATAGACTTATCAAGGAATCGTATATTATATATCGAAAGATTAATCGTCGAATAGCTTTATTGATTCTATCCCTTAATTAAGTCCTTTTATAGGAAGAAACTCTTTAGAAAGATAATTAGTTTAAAATGATAGGGATAGAATTCTATTTTCTATTAAAAAGTGTTGACAGTTATATAGAAAGTGTTATATTATATTACTTGTCGCTAAGACGCACCGAACAAAACTTAATAACTTCACTTTCAAATAAAACTTTTTCAAAAAAGTTGTTGACAGATGAAGATATACATGTTAAGATTTAAAAGTCGTCAAAACAACACGACAAAATGAACCTTGAAAACTGAACATGCAAGACGTTAATCAATAAATGTTTTTGAACATCAACTCTGTTGGTGGATCAAAACAAAAATAGATATCATCTTCGGATGATACGCTAGCAAAGCTAATGAGCTTTCAAACTACTTTTATGGAGAGTTTGATCCTGGCTCAGG